>JAAYPV010000048.1 GCA_012519635.1 Clostridiales bacterium | reverse complement strand
TATAAAGGAATTTATAAGAAAAATCTTGAAAAGTGAACAAAAAGCAATTGGTTTTTTGTATATAGTAACGAAAAAGCAATTTTTTAATATGCTAAAATTTGTTGCGTTGTACAAAAATATTTTTTTTACATGAAATACTATTGATTTTTTTAAATTAATTGCTAAAATAGTATTAGCACTCAAAGCAATAGAGTGCTAAACACACAAATACATTACTAATAAAATATACAAGGAGGAAAACAGATATGACTATTAAACCATTGGCAGACAGGGTTGTTGTAAAAATGACAGAACCTGAGGAGGTTACAAAGGGTGGAGTTATTCTTCCGGGGTCCGCAAAGGAAAAGCCACAGGTTGCTGAGATTGTTGCAGTAGGTCCTGGTGGAAATGTTGATGGAAATGATGTAGAGATGTATGTAAAAGTTGGCGATAAAGTTCTGTTAAGTAAATATTCAGGTACAGAAGTTAAGGTGAATGATGTTGAGTATATAATTATTCGTCAAAAGGATATTTTGGCTGTTGTTGAATAATTGGTATTATAAATTGATTTTGCTGCATACAAAATAAAATAATAATAAACAGAAAAGGAGAGGTTTGTTGATATGGCTAAAGATATAATTTATGGAGAAAAGGCTAGAAGATCCCTTCAGGCAGGAATTGATAAGCTTGCAGATACAGTTAAGATTACATTAGGTCCAAAGGGCAGAAATGTTGTTTTAGATAAAAAATTTGGTGCGCCACTAATTACAAACGATGGTGTTACAATTGCAAAGGAAATTGAGCTTTAGGATGCATTTGAGAATATGGGTGCACAGCTTGTTAAAGAGGTTGCAACAAAGACTAATGATTCTGCTGGTGATGGTACAACAACTGCTACATTGCTAGCACAGGCTATTGTTCGTGAGGGTATGAAGAACATAGCTGCTGGTGCTAATCCTATGATAGTTAAAAAGGGTATTTCAAAGGCAGTTGATAAGGCAGTTGAGGCAGTTATTGCTAACTCAAAGAAGGTTGACGGCAGAGAGGATATAGAGAGAGTTGCAACTGTTTCTTCAGCTGATGAGGAAGTTGGAAAGTTGATTGCAGATGCAATGGAAAAGGTTACAGCAGATGGTGTTATAACTCTTGAGGAAAGTAAAACTGCTGAAACATATAGTGAAGTAGTAGAGGGAATGCAGTTTGATAGAGGTTATATCTCACCTTATATGGTAACTGATGCAGAAAAGATGGAAGCTGTTATTGACGATGCATATATTCTTATAACTGATAAAAAGATTGCATCTGTTCAAGAGATTTTGCCATTGCTTGAAAAAATTGTTCAAGAGGGCAAGAAGCTTGTGATTATTGCTGAGGATATTGAGGGTGAAGCATTGACAACTCTCATTCTCAACAAGCTAAGAGGAACATTTATCTGTGTTGGTGTTAAGGCTCCTGGCTTCGGTGACAGACGCAAGGAAATGTTGAAGGATATCGCTATCCTAACAGGTGGAGAGGTTATTACTGATGAGCTAGGTCTTGACTTGAAGGAAACAACAATTCAACAGCTTGGTAGAGCTGGTCAGGTTGTTGTTCAGAAGGAAAATACAATCATTGTAAGTGGTCAGGGTGACTCTGAGGCAATCAAGAACAGAATTGCTCAAATCAAGTCAGAGATTGAAATTTCTACTTCTGATTTTGACAGAGAAAAGCTACAAGAAAGACTTGCTAAGCTATCGGGCGGTGTAGGCGTAATTAAGGTTGGTGCGGCTACTGAAATAGAAATGAAAGAAAAGAAGTTAAGAATAGAGGATGCTCTTGCTGCTACAAAGGCTGCAGTTGAAGAGGGTATTGTTGCAGGTGGTGGTGTGGCACTTATTAATGCTATGCCAGCGGTTGAAAAGCTTATCGAAGAGCTTGATGGCGATGAAAAGACAGGTGCAGCAATTGTATTGAAGGCGTTAGAAGAACCTGTTCGTCAAATTGCTATTAATGCTGGACTTGAGGGCAGCGTAATTATTGAAGAAATCAAGCGTTCAGGTAAGGTTGGATATGGCTTTGATGCATATAATGAAAAATATGTAGATATGATTACTGCAGGTATCGTTGACCCAACTAAGGTTACACGTTCTGCATTAGAGAATGCTGCATCAGTTGCAGCAATGGTGTTGACAACAGAGAGTCTTGTTGCTGATATAGAGGAAGAAAATCAAATGCCAGCAATGCCACAGGGCGGAATGGGAATGTAAAACAAGCCCGAAATAAATTTTAAATAAATTAATAAGTCGACACTATGCTAAATGGTGTCGACTTTTTATTTTAGAACTTATTTACCAATAGAAACTAGAATAATATTACATATTTTTGACAAACAGAGTTTAATGTGATATAATTCTAGAGTATATTTGCAATTCCACCTAGAAAATGTGTGTAGTTTCAACATGGTGTTTAATGTAATTAATGTTTAACTGTGATATTAATTACATAATGGATTGATTAAAATGGAAAGGATGGAAAGGAAATATAATGTTAGAAGGTAAAAAAAATAGGGTCGGGATTGGCTTTGTAACAGGACGAAAAGGATTTCAAAAAATACTTAAAACCAATGTTTATAATTGGAGGGAAAGTGGAGTAACTGATAGAAATAATGTTGACTTATGTCTATTTGTCGCTTATGACTTAAAATATTCTGATACGAAAAGAACTGATTATACGAATATAAGGGAAGATGTTCGTGAATTGATTGATGAAACTTGCTTTATAGGGAACACATTAATGAAGGCTGAAATAGCGTCGATGATTGATGAGGGAGTAATTGATGAAAATGAGGCTAATATTCTTTTTAGAAAAGGGTATGCAGGTAAAAGAAATTCTGTTCTTTATATGGCAATGAAAAGTAAAATAGATTATTTATTGTTTTTAGATGATGACGAGTATCCAATGGCAGTTTCAGAAGCAGACTCCACGATTATTTGGGAGGGGCAACAGGTTCTTACAACGCATTTAAAATATATTGTTGACTCTGATATTACAAATGGTCATCATTGTGGATATATTTCACCAATTCCATATATTGAGTTTAACGAAGTGCTGAATGAAGATGATTTCAGGCTTTTTATTGAGGCTATAAGTAATGATATTATAAAATGGGATACAGTTCGTTCAGCTATGAAAAATGGTGGAGTGACTTATGCAAATCACGATGTTCTTGGTAATTTAGAAGCTGAGGAGGTTGAAGAAACTAATCGCTGTAAGTTTATTTCAGGTGCAAATCTATGTATAAATCTTACTAAGCCTGAAAGAGTTAGTGCTTTTTATAACCCACCAGAAGCTAGAGGTGAGGATACATTTTTAAGTACCTGTTTGAGTGATAAAAAGGTGATGAGAGTGCCTTGTTATGCCTTTCATGATGGATTTTCTGTTTATAGACATATAATGGACGGTGTGTTGCCAGTAGATTTAAAGCGTATTGAGGCTGATTCAGAAAAGATAATTACTCGTTTCTATCGTGCTTGCATAGGTTGGATAAGATATAAGCCGTTACTGATTTACATAACTCAAAGGGAACAGTATGAGAGTAAAATTGCTGAAATGCGTAGTAAGCTTGAGAAAACACTTCCTAATGTGTGCAGTCATTTTAATAAACCAGAGTTTATGAATATACTTAAAGAGCTAGATAAATATGAAAGGAATGTAAAAAAACATTATAATCAATATGTGAGGACACAGGAAAGCTGGGCTAAGATTACAAAATACTTATCATCGAAAAAATAAAGTTATATTTCTTTACAAAGCGTGAAAAATATTGTATAATAAATTTTGTCGGTTGCTTATTGCATTAAATTGGAATATGGTTAGAATCCATAACAGCTCGCACCTACTGTATTCAGCTACGAAACCTATAAAACCACCAGTAAAATGGGAAGGATAGGGATTAGGCATGAGGCTGTAAGTCAGGACACTTGCCGACGATATCAGACATATCTTTCGGTGAGGAAGGATAGTGTTAGTATTTTTATGCAATGCTATACACTGTTTTTGCACCTTGTTTGATGGGTGTTTTTTTACTGAAAGAAAAAAATAAAAAAGGGGAATGTTAAAATGAATAAAATTATTTCAATGGTATTGGCTGTTGTGATAATGATTTGTGCGACATCTGTATCAGCAACAGCTGAAGGTATTAATTCAAAGGAGAGTTTGCAGAAGGCTATAAGCTTTACTGCGGATATACTTTTTGCAGACGATGAACCCACTTATATGGATGAGTGGTATATTTTAGCTTTGGCACGGAGTGGGGAAAATTCTGTTAAGGGTCTACTTGACACATACTACAGGAATGCTGAACAGGATATTATTGAAAAAGAGGGTAGATACACTGATTATTCAGGTGTTGAAAGTCTTGGAGAATATGTGAGGGTTGCATTAACTCTTACAGCTATGAATAAGGATATCAGGAGCTTTGGTGGTTATGATTTGCTTGATAAGATTACTAAGATGGACTTTTCAGCTTATGAGCAGTCGTCAACCTCAACTCTTTCATATACCTTGAAGATAATTGAATTTTATGAAGATGAAATTGATAATGCTTATGAGTTGAAAAATAGCGTTATTGATGAAATGATGACAAGATATAT
>JAAYPV010000001.1 GCA_012519635.1 Clostridiales bacterium | reverse complement strand
GTTTCAATACCCATATAGCGAGTAGATTGTGTCAGCAAAAATAAATAAAATAATAAGGGGAAATTTTAATAAATTTATGTGTATTTACAAAATCGATGCATTTTCCCCTTTAAATTAATATAATTATAATATAAAATTACAAATTTGTCAAGGATTTTGGGTGCGAATGTCTTGGGATGTGCTGAGGAATTAGTATCAGCGACTAATGATTTTAAGCATATTGTTTTGGTGTTAAAAATCAATATTATCTCTTGGTTACTCTTTGGGGGATTCCTTGCTAAATAACTCCTTTAATCCAATTATGAAAATAAAAACTGCAAACATTTTTGTAAGAATGGACGAGCCAAATATATTTGCAAGAAAGGTGCCGATAATTGCAAATAAGACGCCACAAATTATTGATGGGATACAGAATTTCCAGTCAATTAGCTTGTTTTTTGTATGGACAATGATAGATAGTACTGCTATGGGTATGAAGAAAAGTAAATTTATTCCCTGTGCCTCAAGCTGGTTGGTGCTGTTGAATAAAGTTAAGTAGATTATCAAAATCATGCCTCCGCCAAGTCCTAATGAAGCAAAAAGACCTGTCAGAAGAGCGACTATTAAAGTAACAATGTTCATTTAGTAAACAACCTTACTCCGGCAATAATAAGCATTAAACCGAATACTCTCTTTAATATTTTGTCGGGGATTTTTTTTATAATAAATCCACCAATAGCAGCACCTATAAGTCCTAATGGAATTAGCTTTATCGCAAATGAGAAATTAAGATTGCCATTCTTAGCATAGAAAAAACAGCTTACAATACTTAGGGGCATAGTAATTGCAAGCGAGGTTGCATGACTTTTTTTTACCTCAAGCCCATTTTTTTTCAACATAGGAACAGCAATAATTCCACCGCCCGAACCAAAGATTCCGTTAATAAGACCGATAACAGCACCAGATATATAGGAATATAGTTTTGACAAAGTAGTCACCCCTTAGAAGAATTATGATATATGTTTACTTGCAGATTTGTTTTATAATTAGTCCAGAGGGAGATTCTCCCTCTGGTATGGTCGGGCAGTGTCTATTAAGAAATTATTAAAAATCTAACTAATCATTGATGTAAAACCGTCAACAACTGTACCAAATGCCTTAAGAGCTTTGCCAGTATTTTTTCTTAATTCACGCTTTTGTTTAGGGGACGATTTGGATATAACATAGGCGACAGTGCCAACAGTTGCACCAAGTGTAACCCCTGTTATAACAGGCTTTAAATCCATTTTACCACCTCTTTAGAAATATGATTGTAATTTTATTATTATCCTTTATCACATAATCATACATAATAAAGTTTGGTAAAATGCGAGATTAATTTTTTTAATTAAATTTTTTCAATTTCAAAAGTATTGTTGAGAACTGCCCAATTCTGTGGAAATGGACGCATTGTATTCCAGTATCCAGCCCCACGAAGATTATTGTCTTGAATAAGTGCCAGCTTTGCCTTAATGCTTCTTGCATCCTCAAACCAAACAATATGCTCGGAGCCATCTTTGGCAGTATATGTATAAAAGGGAGTTTGCGCTATTTCATCAAATTGAATCTCAGCACCAAAGAGCTTTGCCCTTTGAACAGCCTGAAGATTTCCGATTGTTTCAGCCATGGATTCTCCTCTTATATATGGCAATTTCCAGTCATAGCCATAATTCGGTATGCCAAGTAATATTTTTTCAGGCGGAATTTCCGTTAACGCATAGTTAAGTACCGTTTTTACATTGTTTATAGGCGCAACAGCCATAGGCGGACCGTATGTGTACCCCCACTCATATGTCATAACTAAAACAGTATCAGCAATTTCTCCAATTGCTGCGTAGTCCTGTGCTTCATATAGGAGTCCAGTTTGTTCGGCAGATGTTTTTGGTGCAAGGTCAACATTGACGGTAAATCCTTCAGCGTGAAGGCGATTTGTTATTTTTCTTATAAAGCTGATATATTCTTCTCTTGATTCAGGTTCAACGAACTCAAAGTCAATATCCAATCCAAGATAGCCTTTTTCCTTCATGACTTTGATAACATTTTCAATTAAATTGTTCTGTATTTCTGAGTCTGCGAAGATATATTTTATAATTTCACTGTTGAAATGGCCAGTTTCATCAACAGTTGAGAGAAGCATTATAGGAGCAGCGCTAAATGCATATGCCTTTGCTATCATTTCTTCATCATTAATTTTTATCAGTTCACCGTTCCTTTTAAAGCCATAGCCAAATATAGTCAACTGTGTTAAAAACGGAAGTGCATATTCAAGAACCAGTCTTTCGATATTAGGATATGCGTATGAATTTATAAGTGCACTCCTCGACTTTTTGTCTTTAAAGGAGATAACAATTTTCTGACCGGCAAACAATATTGGCTGACTTGTTAAAAAAGGGTTGTTTTGCAGTATTTCCATTTCTGTAAGTCCATATTGTGAAGCGATGCTCTGAATGGTTTCACCAGTTTCAACAGTATGTACTATTTCAGGAATAAGTATGGCTATCGCCTGACCGATAACTAAATTATTAGGCTCAAGAACACCATTGTCGGAAATAAGGCGTTCAACGGATACATTATACATTGTCGCAATATCATATAAGTTTTCGCCTGCTTTAACAACATGAATAAACAAAAAAATCGCCTCCTTATCATAATAATATGCTGATAAGGGACGAAGAGTTAATATTATTTCAATTATTTTTGAAGTCCTGTGTCCAGAGCTCTTTTCAGTTTAGCAATTGGCAATCCGACTACATTAAAATAGTCGCCGTCAATTCTTTCAACCAGCAAAGCACCAAAGCCTTGAATACCGTAGCCACCAGCCTTGTCAAAGGGTTCACTTGTAGCAATATAGCTTATAATTTCCGAGTCAGATAGCTCATAGAATTTAACAGCAGTTGTTTCTGAAAAGAAAATGGATTTTTCATTACCAAAGAAAATTGCAACTCCGGTAATCACTTTATGAGTTCTTCCTGACAGCATTTTAAGCATATTCTTGCAATCATTTTCATCAACAGGCTTTCCTAATATTTTATCATCGATTATAACAGTAGTATCACAACCGATAACAATTTTATCAGGGTGACTGCTTAGGACATGCCTTGCTTTTTTCCCAGCAAGATATTCAGCAACCTTTTCAGTTGGGATATCAGCAGGTACAATTTCATCTATATCAGCAGGAATAGTTTCAAAGCTATTGCAGATAATTTTTAACAACTCCTGCCGCCTTGGAGATGCTGATGCAAGAACAATATCCATTTACAGTAAATCCTTTGGGTCGTATTCAGGTTTTTTCATAACAGCTGGGTTATTTGCAATTTCTTCTGCAAATACATTCTGCCATTCCTGTGCAGTAAAATCCTCAACTGAAACAGATACATGTCTTTCGCTGCAGCCTAGAGCATCACATAAAGCATCAGTTAGCTTTTTAACTGCAAGAGCCTTCTGCTCATCGGTTCTTCCCTTTAGCATTTTAATTGAAATATGTGGCATAATAAAACCTCCTAATATAAATTTGGAATATTTGAATATTGAATATTATAACATAATAAAGTCAGGAATAAAAGTACTTGGGAATAATTATTTACAAATCGTTCTCAAAGTATTAAAAAAATAAAAGTATAATATAAATTAGCTGTCTGATGAATTAATATGTGTTCAGCAGCTTAACTTTAATGATGAATTTTCATGAAAATAAACATTATTTTTTATAAAACAGTACTAGATTTGGTTAATATAATAAAAAACTATTGCTTTTTTTTCTTGAATGATGTATACTTTTAATAAGTAGTTAATATAGTTAGGGGGATTAGTATGCAAGTTACTCTAATTAACTCGGTCAATGGCAAAGATGTGCATGGCACAGACACTGGGAAGAGAACCGGCTGTGGGATAAATTTAACTAGAGCTGATAATATATCAAAATATACTAAAGGCGGAATAATGGTCGACCTTAAGGAGATTACCTGTGAAAAATGTAAGTTAGTTTTGGCGAAGAGAATTATTAAGGAAAGCCAAAAGGAATTGTCCAGGGAATTAAAGGAAGAGGGTAAGCGTGTTACTGCTCAAGGCTTGTCTCCAGTTGAAAAGGAATCTGAGAAAAAGATTTCTATTATAGGCAAGTTTAAATCTAAAGTATTAGGTGAAACTGAAGTAATTCAGCCAAGAACCTTTGGGGATGAATCATATCCTAATAATGAGGTTAAACAATCAAGTGTTATGTATAGTCAACCTAAAGTAAATGATAACGCTCCAAAGCAGGTGACGCCTACATATAATCAACCACAGATTAACGAAAATGCTGCAAAGCCTATGACACAAACTGTAAATAATAAATCTTTTGTAAATGAGGTGCATACCTCAAGCTTTGTTGCAAAGGATGATATTCTAGCACAATTTGCGATAAAGGTTCCAAAGGTAGAGCCAGAGCCAGAGCCAGAGCCAGAGCCAGAACAAAAGGTTGAGCAAAAACCTGAACCAACATCTTCAAAGGTAATGCTAAGCGGATTATCACAGTTTGCTATTTCTGTACCTAAGGTTGAGGAAAAGCGTGAATCTGTAATACCTAAGGAAATGTTAGAAGATGAATTGGACCAATTTGCTGTGCCAACACCAAAGGCAGAGGAAAAGCCAGCACCAGTAGCTATGAATACAATACTTGACGAGGAGTTAGAAGAATTAGCGATTCCAACACCAAAGGTAGAGGAAAAGCCAGCACCAGTAGCTGTGAATGCAATACTTGACGAGGAG
>JAAYPV010000008.1 GCA_012519635.1 Clostridiales bacterium | reverse complement strand
TCTCCAGTTGGACCTGTGTCACCTGTGTCGCCTGTTGGACCTGTGTCACCTGTGTCTCCAGTTGGACCTGTATCTCCTGTGTCTCCAGTTGGTCCTGTATCTCCTGTGTCGCCTGTTGGACCTGTATCTCCTGTGTCTCCAGTTGGTCCTGTATCTCCTGTGTCTCCAGTTGGTCCTGTGTCACCTGTGTCGCCTGTTGGACCTGTGTCACCTGTGTCGCCTGTTGGACCTGTGTCACCTGTGTCGCCAGTTGGACCTGTGTCTCCTGTGTCTCCAGTTGGACCTGTATCTCCTGTTGGACCAGTAGGACCAGTAGGGCCAGTAGGGCCAGTTTCACCTATTGTAGATATATCATCCTGAATTATAACCAAAGTAGCTTTAATTGGCACATTAGGAGCATAAAATACAGTTGAACTACTGTTATTGATTAATGAAAGTGTTACGGGGGCTTGGTCAACTTCAATAATCCCCACACCCGAAACTTCTCCTGTTTTAATAGGAGATGCTCCGATTAAATTATCACCTTCTGAAGTCAACAAACCAAAAACTGCACCATTAGTTGATGGAGATGATTGCGTTGCTACCCACCAATTTATAGCATATCTGCCTGTTTCATTAAAAGTTATTACTCCCGTTACATCATTATATGATATATTTCCATCTGAATATACGACATTATCAAATATAACTGCTGAACCACTATCCACAGAATTTGGTAAAGTGCGTTCAATTTGTAAAGCTATATTGCTCATATTCTCCCCCTCCATAAAATTCAATTGAAGTATTTCTTACAATCTGTAAATAATTCATTATATGCTTAAACATTAATAATTGTTAACAACCAAAATTTAATAAAATTGAATTTTATATTCACTATAAAGAAGAGTATTATAGCTTTATTTATATAGATATACAAAAAACAGAACGGTCAATATTACCGCTCTGTTTTTAAATCAATATTTTGTTTCCCCTTATTAAGTATTGCTAAGTCATAAAGTGTAACGCTATCTACATACTTGTTTATTACATCATATAGTCCATTCCAAAACCCAATTGTTTCACATATGTCACTTCTCTCACACTGATTAACCTCATCCTGCAAACAAGCTACAGGTACAAGATCTCCTTCTATAGCCCTTAAAATTTCTCCAGCTGTGTATTCCTGTGGAGATCTTGAAAGCTTATATCCGCCTTGAGAACCCCTGAGACTTTTAAGAAATCCGGACTTACAAAGTACTGTTATTATCTGTTCTAAATATTTTATAGATATATTTTGTCTTACTGCAACTTCCTTTAAGGCAATATAGCTATCTGTATCATGCTGAGCCAAGTCAATCATAAGGCGAAGAGCATATCTGCCCTTTGTAGAAATCTTCATTTAATCTCCCCCAATAATTTTATTATATCATAGTATATTTAAAATTTCAATTGAAATCAAAATAAAATAAGCACAAAATCTTAGCAAAAAAGTAATTCGCCCCTTTATCCTGAGATAAGGGGCGAATTTACCCATAATCAATTATTTGACTTTAAAGTGCAAACTTAGATTATGAAAAGGCCAGCTTTAAAGCAAGCGTTTTCACTTATCACCATACTGCAATAAGTGAAAATAAATCTATATTAAAAGCAGTACGATTAACTCGAATCTTCGAAAGCTCCTCTTGAGTATATTACTGCGAAACAATAATATACCCATCGTTCGCAGTGACATACTACTTTCAATGACATTAAAGTAAACCATACTGCTTACTTTAGTTTATGCAGAAACAATCAATATGTAACAAGGAAATAAATGCTCCCTTCGCATTATTGCGTGTTTGGAAAACATATTTAACTCATATTTGCTTTATATGCAAAATTGTTTGCCGTTTTGTAACCAATAATTTTTTATTTTAAAATTTATAATACTTTGTCCAGTGCTACATAGTAGCTTACTCATATTCATGTTAATGTGGATTTTATTGTGAGAATAGTATTAACATTTCATTTAATCTGTATACGCTCGTATAAAAAACTGCCGTACATAAGTACAGCAGTCCTAAGCTTTTATACTAAACTATTTCTATAAATTCTGCACTGGAATAACCTGTTTTTCCATTGTAATTTACTACATACCAACCATTTGTTTCACCCTGAATAATTAAATTTGTTCCATTTGGAATCACTCCTAAAATTGCTCCGCTAGTTGATGGATAGCTTCTTAAATTCAAATTAGAGCCGTCTGTAACAACCACACCTGTTCTGATTGCACCTGGTTCTACAAATGGTATTCCAAAATAATCTGTCAAGGACAAAACTAGATTTTTAGCTATCTGAGGTATGTTATTGCTTATCCATGTTGCATCATCTATATTATCATGATAACCAATCTCAGCCAGATTAGCAACTGCCTTTGTTCTCAATACTTCCCCAAGATTTGTTGCTGGAACAGCTCTTGTTTTATCAGGCAAGGGATAAATTAACTTGAAATTATTTGAGATAATCCTTGCCAATCTCTCACTACGGCTATCATATGGTGCATAATAAACATCTATTCCTCTTAATTTTCCCGCTAATCTTTCAGGTGCGGCATTTGAATGTAAAGCTAAATGTACATCATAATTTCCAGCATTAGAGTCAGCTATGGCACCTGCTGCACCTCTTTCTGGGTCATTCCTTACATAATCAATACCGCTAGCCCTGAGATATGCCTCCATCCTATCAGCAATCATATTCATATATTCTTCTTCATTCCCGCCAATTATATACGGATTCCATTCCTGTGTTGACGGACTTAAAAACACTGTTGGCATAATAAACTCCTCCTTAAATTAAGTAATATGTGGGTAATAAGCTGTGTGCCACTAATTACATAATATGCCATTAAATGTTTATCTGTCCTATAATTTTTGTATTTAGTGTTTTGACTAATGATAAGGTGAATCTGTCAAATGAATTGTACCTTATCCTATAAATCTCCATCAGACATATTTTTCTAAAGCCCAGCATAAGATGCCATGTTTTTACATTTAGGTTTACAGGTAAATTAGGCACATTTATTAAAAATGAGTCATATTTAAAATGGAAATGCTCTCAGAAGTCTTCAAAATTTCAAAAAGTAATACACTAAGAACTGATAAACGAGGCTACATCTCAAAAAGCATTTCATTTACTTCGTAGAGTCATGCCCACTTTACTCAAAAATTTGTACCGATAACGACGGAAGAGCCACATTGGAGACAGATATTGACTTGGGGGAATGTCTGATAGCTGTCCTCATCAATGAAATTTTCACTATCGCTTATTTCGGAAAATATCAGCAAGCCTTTTACATCGTACATATCATTTGAGGTGGCAAATCTCCAGTTTCCACAGAATGTGTTAGCAAACTCCGCCTCCTCCAGCAAACTACTAAATCTTTTCATTATATTTTCTCCTTATTTAAACAATGGATTATTACACCACTTGTAGCGGTTATTTTGTATAGGGTTCATCGTGGAGCAGACATTGAAGTATATAACACGGTCTTTGGACCTATCGTATTTTCCATATGTACCGAATCTCGTATGATAGTGTGCCCTGTTTCCAATGGAGATATAATCGTACATATGCCACCTGCTGTCATATTTCACAATGTTCTTTTCCTTGACCGCATCAGTGTTTATGACTGTGATATATTCCGTACAGGTTCTCAAGTCGTCGTCCTCTCCACCCCTATGCTCACTTTTCTCATTGCTGTACTTATTGACAACCACGCCCCCACATGGCTTGCTTTGCTCTTCTCAAAACAAATAAATTAACAACAACCAGCATGACAAGAGCAAGCAGTGTGCCCACGGCAAGAGATTCTTTAAACGGAAAATTGCCCATTATCAAACCAGCAACGGAAAAACCCACGAGTGGAACGAAAACCAATATCCAAATACAGCTGATGGAATGCTTTTTGATTTTCTTCGCAGCATCCAGTATATCTGGTGAATTACACTTGTCGGAAAACTGGATAGGCTATACTAAATAGGACAGTTTTTCTCCGAACATGATATAATAAAATTATTGGAGGAGAAAGACATGTCAAAAAAATATTATGAGGAAAATTTCAAGAAGCAAATTGTCAAAATA
>JAAYPV010000007.1 GCA_012519635.1 Clostridiales bacterium | reverse complement strand
TCCCAAAGGCGATTTGCAGGAGATATCAAAAAACCTCAGCAATAGTGTTATTCCTCAGCTTGTAGAATGGTTGTCACTAAAGGATGATAACATTTGATATCAAGCATTTCTTATTCTGCAGAGCCGATCAAAACTTTTTAATGATGTTTATTCATTTTGGGATACTTTTAAGAATTAACTCAAGAGCGATAATTCTTATCAGAGAAGTATAGGACTTATGCTTATAGCTGAAAATGTCAGGTGGGATGAGCAAAACCTAATGGAGGATACCATTGACGAATATCTGGAGCTTCTTAACGACGAAAAACCAATTACAATTCGTCAGTGGGTTCAATCACTAGGTAAGGTGGTGCAATTTAAACCTAGTTTAAATAAAAAAATAGCGGAACGCCTAATTGCATTTGACATAATGGGAGTAAAGGAAACCATGCGTAAATCCATATTGCTCGATATAATAAATGTACTTCTTGCAATTAGAAAAGAGCTGAAAATGGACGAAGTTGAAAATTTTATTTTCAATGCGTTAATGGGAGAAATATTGGATAAAAAATCAAAAAAGCAGGTTAAAATTGAACTTGAGTGCAGCGTAAAATATAGATTAAGTTAATTCAGTTATAAGGCTTAATTATAAATAATTATTTATTAAATTCCGCTGGGTTGGCATGACTTGTTGTAAGGAAAATGATGAAAAGCAAATAATGAAAAAGGGTTAGAAGTCATATAGACATCTAACCCTTTTTAATAGGTTTAAAAGTGTTCAAGTGTAAACATTTAATCCACTGTAATTTGTGTGGTACAATTATCGGGGATTATGAACCTGTTCCTGAATATTGCATAGCACCTGTTATCCATACTTTATAGCTTATATAAAAGAAAATGATACCGATGAATGGAGATAGATAAGTCAAAAGCGGTACATTATCAGGTCTTAAAAATATTAGACTTGGATAATATGCTATAAATGCAATAGGTATAATAAATGTGAAAATGAATCTGAATATGGAATTAAATATAGTGATAGGATATCTTGCGTAATCCTTAAAGTTAAACATAAATACCATAACTATTCCCGAATTTGTTATCCAAAAGCAAGTCGCAGCTGCAATATTCATAATTGCAATCATAAATAAGGATGCTGAAAATAACGCAATTATTAATTTTAGTATAATCAGAGGAGTTACTGACAACCCAAGGTTTTTCCATGCATAGATAAGCGTTCCGGCACCAAATGCAAATTGTCCTATTCCTTTTATATCAAATACTTCTGAAATGTAGTAGAAAAATAAATTTATCGGTCTGAAACAGTAGCGTATGAAATCACCTGAATATACTTGAAAGCGAAGATTCCAGTTGTTGTCAAAGAAGAGCTGCACAGGGGTTAAAGCTATCAAGGAAAAGCCATAAAGAAACATCATTTCATAGTAAGTCCAATTTAAAATGGAGGGGAAGTTTTGAAACATTATCCAGAACGCAATAAAGCCTGAAACATTTGTAGCTATAATACCAACATTTGAAATAATAAAATCTGCACGATAATTCATTTTACTTTTAAGGTCCTGTGCAAGTATCATTCTGTAAATATGAGCATAATACCTCAGTGTATTTGTTTTCTTTTTGATTTTCATACTTACCCTCCATTCACAGTAATAACCTTAATTGATTTTTTCCAAAACAATGCACTTAAAATAATCATAACTACAACCCAAAAAAATTGAATTGCTATTGCTTGAAAATAGCCTGAAGGGTCAGTATTATTCGAGGTTAATATAGTCAAAGGAAGATTGTAAATTGCCTGAAAGGGGAGCATCTCTACTATTTTGCGGAGGGTTTCGGGAAAGAATGCTAAAGGTATTGTAGCTCCCGATAGCAGTAAGACTACAACCTCCTTCATTATATTTGTTCCCCAAATGGATTCAGTGTAAAGACAGATTGTTCCTACAAGGAAATCAATACAGAAGTTTATAATTAAAGCCAGAATAAGGCTTAACACATAGAAAACAAGGTTTATGCCTATTGCAATTTTACCCCATGTAAAGAACAGAACTATGAGGAAGGTAGGCATGAATGTAATAAAAAAGTATGTTATATAGATACCTGAGAAATAGAAAAAGGTATATAATTGATAATTCATTGGCTTAATTAAATCTACAACAATTTTACCTGTTTGAATATCTTTTGCCATAATCCATACAACATAGGTTTCAAGAAAGTTGAACATTGCCGAAGCAAGCACCAGATAAATGAAGGTGTCGGAAAATGTCATACCGTTTACAATATCATGTGGGCTGGAGTTATATATTGCTTTCCATAAGAAGTATATAACGCAGAGGTAAATTAAATTTCCTAAAAAGGTAACTAAATAGTTGGCACGAAAGCTCAATTCTTCGAGAATACTTGCTTTGGTAAGTGCAAAATACTTATTAAGATTAAACTTTTTTGGTTCAGTATTCATTTTACACCACCTTCATATATCTTTTTAATTACGCTTTCAGTTGATATTTCGGTAATTTTTACATCAACAATATTTCGAGTGTTTTGAATAAAATTCATTATTTCCATCATTTTGATTTCATCTTCGTTAATAAAAATATCAATCCATTCCTCATTAGAGCAAACAGCGATATTTTCAGCCGATGGAAATTCTTTATGCAGACTTGTTTGGATTTCTGCCGCAATTTTATTTAGGTTTTCTTCAGTATTATCTTCAGGATTTTTGCTAAACATCAGCTTAAGTGTACGATAAGCACCAAAATAATCCTTTAGGTTCTCAATACTGTTATCATAAATACGAGTACCTTTATCAATAATTATAATTCGCTTACATAAGGCATCAACATCGCCCATATCGTGAGTTGTTAAAATAACAGTTGTATTTTTAACTCTATTAAGCTCAGTAATCAGCTCTCTTATTTTTGATTTCATCGTAACATCAAGACCGATTGTTGGCTCATCTAGGAATACCACGCTTGGATTATGCAGGAATGCAGCAAGTATATCGCAGAGAGTACGCTGTCCTAAGGACATTTGTCGTACTGGTTTACTGTATAATTCCTTTACACCAACGAGATTATTATAAAGCTCAAGATTATCATTATAGACCTTATCATCAATACGATAAATTTCCTTAAGTATTTTAAAGGATTCTATTACAGGTAATGCCCACCAAAGTTGGGTTCTCTGTCCGAATACAACACCAATATTTTGGGCATTTTTTGTTCTGTTCTCATATGGTACACGGCCATTAACAAGGATTTCGCCACTTGTAGGTTTAAGAACACCTGTCATCATTTTAATTGTAGTACTTTTGCCGGCGCCGTTAGGGCCTAAATATCCAACAATTTCACCAGGCATTATATCCATAGTAATATTGCTTATGGCATTAATGATTTTATAGTTTCTTGAAAACAGGTCTTTGATACTTCCCATTAGTCCTTCACGACGATTTAGAACTTTAAATTCTTTAGATACATTTTTGATTTGAATAATAGGCTCCATATTCATCACATAGATAGATAATGTAAATTAAAATTAGGATTATCTATCTTATAATTCCTTTCTATAAAATCAAATTTATACTATATCAGTCATTAGGGAAAAAAGTTAATTTTTAAAAGAATTTAAATGGATTATTATATATTTACAGATAAAAGAAAATCCGACTGTAATCAATCGGATTTTCTTAAATTAGAATAATTTTACAAAAATTTTTTCAACATAAAAGCTTTGTCCAAGTCGCCCTCTATTGTCAATTTTTCAGTTTTATATGCTGTATCAAATTTTAGTTTACTATCCAAAATTTTGAATAGATTTGTCTTTGTAATGCTGATAGCAGCATCCTTGTCAATATATTCATACGGTTTAACCGAAAGTACGCCATTAAGAACCTCAATATAGAATACTCCTGAGATTTTACCAGTTAAATTGACCTGTATAGCAAGCTTTTCAGGAAACTGACTTAAATCTGCACTTGAAAATTTAGAGTAAACCTTTTCAACAATAAGTTGAACATCCTGATTTATTTCGGAAGCCATATCCTCATTCCTTTCTATCCTTGTTGCTACTAATATAATAGCATTAAAGCTTTAAAAATTCAAGGGTTATGTTGTTATTTCATGGGATATAACAAATATACATATTTTTGATGCTAGAAATATAGTCAAAAAATATAAATTATGTTTTTTTTGTGAACGAGCTAACATCTATTTTTCGTGCTTTTTCAGCAATTGTTTTATTTTTTCGTGAGGATCTATAACTGCACTTATTGAAACATCGTGATTGATTGCAGAGATAAAATAAGCAATATATTTGGAAACATCAACCTCATAAAACCATTCACGCTTTAGAAGCTCCTCAGTTCTGTATGTTAAATTTGTACCGAAAACTCCATCAATAATACCTTCCTTGTAGGCTCTGTCGAAAGTATCCAAGCCATTTGTAAACAAAGCGTAGGTAGCATATGAAAAGATTCTTTTAGCTTTTCTCTTTTTAAGTTCATAAGCGATATCAAGCATTGACTCACCTGATGAAATTATATCATCAGCAATGAAAACATCCTTGCCTTCAACTGAATTACCCAAATATTCATGTGCAACAATAGGGTTTCTACCGCTTACCATTTGTGAATAATCGCGTCTTTTATAGAACATTCCCAATTCCACGCCAAGCACGGAGGCATAGTACATATTTCTGTTCAAAGCACCCTCATCAGGGCTTACAACCATAAAGTTATCACTAGTTACATGGAAGTCCTTGATTTCTCTAAACATAGTCTTAAGTACTTGGTATGATGGTATTACATTATCAAATCCCATGAGGGGCACTGCATTATGAACACGAGGGTCATGTGCGTCAAAGGTAACGATATTTTGTACGCCCATGCTTTCAAGCTCTTGCAATGCACAAGCACAATCAAGAGATTCTCTGTAATTTTTTCTATGTTGGCGTCCACCATAAAGGATAGGCATAATAACATTTATTCTGTGAGCCTTACCACCAGCAGCCTGTATAATTCTTTTTAAATCTTGATAATGGTCATCAGGTGACATTGCATTTTCCTTGCCAAACATTTCGTATTTACAGTTATAGTTACCAACATCAACAATGATGAACAGGTCATTACCGCGAATTGTAGATTTAATGAGCCCTTTTCCATCTCCAGAAGCAAATCTTGGACATTCTGCATTTATTAAAAATGTATCAACTTCTTCTCCGTCTTTTTTTGCCCATTCAACAAGATATTTATCAATACGCTTTCCTAATTCAGATGCACTATCCATTGCGATAACGCCTAATTTAGCAACTCTTGACTGTGAACCAAACATTTTCTGACTTCCAGTACTAGACACTACTAATCACATCTCCTCAATTAAATATTTGAATTAACTACAAAAATGCTAATATTCCAATCAATATCTGCATTTATCACTACAAAATAGTATATCATTTTTTTGATATTTGTCAATTCCTTATTCGTATTTTGTAGTATTTTACTAAGAAAAAATATAAGGTAACATTTATATTGACTTTATTATGGATATATGTAAAAATAGAATATGATTTAATTTAGCAGAGGTAGGTTGCGTTATGTTTGTCTGGAATCCGTGGCATGGCTGTCATAAAATAAGTGAGGGTTGTAAAAACTGCTATGTATATCGCACTGATGCAAAATATGGGAATGACAGTTCTCTTGTTAAAATAAATAGTAATTTTAGTTTGCCTGTTCAGCTTAATAGGAATAATGAATACAAGCTGCAAACTGATGAAATCATATACACATGCTTTACCTCAGATTTTTTTCTTGAGGATGCGGATGAGTGGAGGGCTGAGGCATGGGAAATGATAAGAATACGCACTGATTTGCGTTTTCTTATTGTTACGAAACGAATAGACCGTTTTAATGTATCACTTCCAGAGGATTGGGGAAGCGGATATGATAATGTGGAAATATGCTGCACAGTTGAAAATCAGGACAGGGCTGATTATCGCTTACCGATATTTATGAGTCTTCCTATAAAGAAGCGTTCGATAATATGTGAGCCCCTGCTTGAACCGATAAATCTCAGACCATATTTGAACTCATTTATTAAACAGGTTGTAGCGGGTGGAGAATCAGGTTATTATGCACGCCTTTGTGATTACAACTGGATTCTGGATATAAGGCAGCAGTGTATAGATGCAGGAGTGAGCTTTTATTTTAAGCAAACTGGTGCTAGGTTTAAGAAAGATAACAAAATTTACATAATAGACAGAAAGTTTCAGCATTCACAGGCAAAAAAGGCGAATATTAACTATGATCCTTAGGAATTATTATGTAATAAGTTTTCTAAAATGTGTATATTTATACAACTGAAAAGAAATGCAAAAATACTTGACAAATTATTTAAGAAAAGCTATAATATTATTAATAAATAAAAAAAGTATAAAATTATTGACTCAAGTATGCAAGGTGTACAATAATTTACAATTAAGGGGTGAGATGTTTATGATAATTAAACAAATCTCTATTTTTATAGAAAATAAAATGGGTAGATTGTCTGCAGTAACAAAAATTCTCAAGGATAATAATATTGACATTCGAGCTTTATCAATAGCTGATACTAAGGATTTTGGCATATTAAGAATAATAGTTAACAACCCCGACAAAGCTTGTCAAGCGCTAAAAAGTGCTGATTGCACAGTAACATTAACTGAGGTTATAGCAATTGGAATTAAAGATGAACCAGGTGGATTAGCAGAAGCAACTGATGTATTGCAATTAAACTCAATAAGTATAGAGTATATGTATGCATTTATTAGTAAAACTGATAATATGGCATATGTTATTTTAAGGGTTAATGATAATGAGAAGGCAATAGAAATTTTGTCAAAAAATAACATCAAGCTGCTTACAAGCGATGAAATATACAATATGTAATTTTTAAAAAAGAGTAACATATTATAAATGGTTAGTTATTATTGTTTTGGGAGTGAAAATCATGGGTATCTTTGATAAGGTAAATGATGCAAGCAGAGGAATAAGTGCGAAAGCAAAAGGAATTTCCGAACTTGGAAATTTAAAACGCAAAATTTTGTACGAGGAAGAGAGAATAATTGAAATTTTTGCGGATATAGGCAAGTTGTACTATAAAGGCGTTGAAGAGCATTTAGATGAAATAAAGACTCTATGCGAGGATATTGATACAAGAAGACGCAGAATTAAAAAGCTAAAGATGGAATTCTATAATATTAAAGGCTTTAATATTTGTCCAGAATGTAATGCAGAGGTGGATGAGAAATTTAAATTCTGTAATAATTGCGGAGCGAAGATGATAACTTCGGATGATGAAGATTTTTTTTGCGATGAGATAGATACTGCGGATAATACCTCAAAGCGAAAATCAATTCTTGAGGTAAATCCTTCAAGTTCTATCTAGGATGCCATTAAGAAGTGAAAAGTACATACAACAGCTGAATGAAGTGATATTCAGCTGTTTTTGTTTAGCATAAGCTAAACATATGTCAGGAGGGATATTATGAAGAAAAAAAGCATAGGAATGAGAATTGCTGTAATTGCGATGGTTGTAGTACTTTTTGTAGGTATTATTATAATGCCAGTTGTTTCACTTTTATAATAAAAAAACAGAGGTTTTGCCTCTGTTTTTTACATAAGGGGAGAAAATAGCCTCAAGATGGAACGAAGGATTCTCTTGTGAATAGGGGTATTGTTGCAGGTATCCAATGTTATTTCAGTTGATTCGTCAAGAATATTCAAATAATCATCTGTAACCTGCTGCACGGCTTTGGATTTATACATAAAAACACCGTTTTCAAAGTGCAGATAAAAGCTTCTGAAGTCGAAATTTGCAGTACCAACTATTGCGTAATCATCATCTGCAACAATGGTTTTAGAATGAATAAAGCCAGGTGAATACTCATAAATTTTAACACCAGCTTTGATGAGAACGGGATAATTTGAGCGTGTTACGAAGTGAACATACCATTTATCCGGAATCTTTGGAGTAATTATTCTTACATCAATTCCACTTTTAGCGGCAAGGCATAGTGCAGTTATCATTTCATTATCGAGAACCAGATATGGTGTTGCGATATAGACATAGCTTTTTGCATGATTAATGATACTGATATATGCCAGCTT
>JAAYPV010000047.1 GCA_012519635.1 Clostridiales bacterium | reverse complement strand
GGTAAATTAGTAGCATTTCTTTTTAGCAATCTCATAATTTTTGTAATTACTTTAATTAAAAATAATGTTATATAAAATCTTGGACTTTTCTTTGGCATTTAAAAACACTCCTTATTTCGTCACTTTTTAATTCTTGCTTTCATCAAAGCCAGATAATATATCAACTCTTTCCTGAATAAGTTTTCTTAAACGAATAACCTTATTTGTCACAATTGAATATTCAACCCTGTTTGTCTCAAGCATTAACTGAATAAGGTCCTCCAATGCAATCATTGCATCGAATATCTTTTTTTCTACTGAATTTACTTTTTCATCTAAATCAGCAGGAGATTCATTTATAATTTGATTTAAAATATCTATATCTTCACTGATATTATCATAAATTATTTTGGGTAACCTTCCCGCAAGAGTATTTATTCTTTGCAAGCTCTTTGTAATTTCAGCCCATAAATCCTCTTTCTCAGACTTAGCCTTAAACTCTTTATATAATCTTGTAAATCTAAGTGCAAAAAAACCTGCAAAAAATAAATGTATCACTAGATAAAACTTTATATAACTCATATTGTTAATTAAAAGTATTCCTGAAATGCAGACAACCGTAATAAGATATTTTAGCAACAAAACGGTCATCTTTTTAGTAAATATTTCTTTTACCTCTAAAATTTTGGATGTAATAAAATATAGAACAGCCAATATAGTAAAATATACTGTTATTGAAAAAATTCCAAACATGCCTTTTAAAGTTAAAACTATAACAGTAACATATAATAAAGCTATAAGATATGGTGCAATTTTACTATATTTAAACTTCATATTAAAACCTCACTGTTTTTTTATTTATTAAACTTATCTATTTCCTCAAAAATAAAAGCCTTGCAATAGACCTTCATTCTGTTTAAATCCTCAATTGTTCTAATTGTCCAGCATATAATAGGGATATTGGCTTTTTTATATCTCTGGTATAAATCATAATTAATATCACTATATCTATAAGAAACAAAATCAGGCTTAGTTATAAAATTAAAAGGTATTTTTTTTAGACACAAGCCATTATCGCCGCTTACAAGCTGTCCCCTTTTAATATGAGGTGCATTAATCCTAAACCATAGTAAAACAAAAGGATTAAACGACTGAATAGCATATTCACCATTATACCCCTTTAAAATTTGAACAAGCCTCTTTTCCATCTTCCCCACAAGACCATCGTTTTTAAGCTCAATTAAAATTGGAACCCTTCCATCAACAAGCCTTAAAACCTCAGATAATACAGGAATTTTATATTTAGTGCCATTCAGTACCTGCTCTTGAAGTTCAGCTGATGTAAAATCAGCTACATTTCCCTTTACCCCAGTCATTCTTTCCAAACTCTCATCATGGAAAACAACAATTTCGTCATCAGAGCTCATCCTTATATCCAACTCTATCGCAAAGTTTTTAGATACACTCCTTAAAAAAGCTGGTATCGAATTTTCAGGAATATCCAGCCTCTTAGAATGCAAGCCCCTATGGGATATAAATTTGTACTTATCAAAAAACAAAATAACACCTCCATTAATATATTACAAATATATTCATTCCATACGCATATTAGTAGGAGGTGCTATTTCATATATAATTAACCTTTTTTAACTTTTTTCAGTTTCATCTTCTGCCCTAAATTAAGTGAAATTGTAAAGATTTTATCAGATGTAAACAACTTTAATGCAAAATACATACACACGATAAAGAAAACAAATTGATATGCCAAACCTCCCCAGAATACAGGCCAGTTACCAAACATTATATTGTTTATTGCTGTAAATGTATGTGTAAATGGTATTAGCCATACAAATATCTTCACAATATTCGACATGGAGTTTACATCCATAAACAATGATATCATATATGGTATCATTGCAAAAATCATAATCGGCATTACCAATGTCTGTGCAGACTTTGCATCAGTTGCCATAGCACCTAAAATCAATGAAACAGAAAGTGCTATCATTATTGTCATGAACATTTGCAAGCCTAATAGGATATATCCTCCCGCAGTCAGCTTTAATCCTAATTCCTTTAAAATGTCTGACATAGTCAATGCTTCACCGATAACTGCAGTAGTATCAAGCGTACTTCCCAGCATTCCGCTCATATAGCTACTAAATGCAATCATATAGGCTACTGCATTAATTAACGCAACTATTGCTGCTGCAAGCATTTTCGCACCTAAAACTGATAGCCTAGAAACAGGTGCTGATAACAATGTTTCAAGTGTTTTGTCTATTTTTTCAGTGGATATTGTAGAAATTATCATCTGTGATGTAAACATTACTAAAATGAATATAACAATTGGTACAATCATCCCCTGAGTAGATGCCATACCGATTATAGTACTTGCACTTACATTAGCAGATTTTTTATCCACTACGGTTACTTCTTTCAAATTAACTGGGTTTTCTAAAACAGTAATATCAGCCTCACTTAAGCCATATCCCTCTTGCATAAGCAAATTTGAAATTATTGATTTTATACTCTCTATGGCTGATGTACTGCCATCCCTTAAGCTAGCCATTGCAGATGTGCTTTTAATTCTGCTAATATACTCTAATTCAGAAGCAGCATTATTTTTCAAAATTCCTTCCGTAAACCCTTTTGGAATGATAATAAGGCTATTTATATTCAATTCCTCAAGAATTTCCACGCTATCTTCCTTTGTTACTGACTTCTCATTAACATTATAACCCATTGCATTTAAATTTTCAATAACTCTCTTGGTAAACTCTGTATTGTCCTGGTCGCATATATATACATCTCCACTATTAGAAACTGCATCTTCAATTGCGTCACCCATGATTCCACCAATTAACACCAATAGTGACATTGAAACAACTAATCCGATAATCATTTGTGCGTTTATAAGCTCACGCAATTCCTTTTTTAACAAATTAATAAACTTCATGTTCCAACACCACCCTCTCAAAAACTTCCTCAAGATTCGCTACATTATATCTTTGCTTCAATTCCTCTGTTTTGCCAACCACCAAAAGCTTACCTTTAGATATTATGCCCACTCTATCGGAAACAAACTCAATTTCTAGCATATTATGGGAGCTGATTAAAAAAGACATTCCCTTATTTGCCAAATCCTTTATAATTTTTCTGATTTCAAGTGCGTTTATTACATCAAGTCCACTTGTCGGTTCATCAAGAATTGCAAGCTTCGGATATGTCATAACTGCTCTTGATAGTAATAATTTTCTAATCATTCCCCTGCTGTAGCTTGCAATTTTTTCGTTAAGTCTATCCCCTAGACCACACATTTCAACGGCACGCTTAACATATGTTTCAGCCTTATCTTTATCATTTGTAAAAATGTTAGCCATAAACTTAAGATAATTATACCCCGTCATATTTTTATATGCTCCAGCCTCATCAGGCAGATAAGTAATACTCTCCCTTACCTTCTCAGGCTTATCATTAATGCTATATCCATTAACAATTGCATCACCCGAAGTAGGTTTTATAAGAGTTGATATCATTCTGATTGTTGTTGTCTTACCTGCACCATTTGGACCTATTAATGCAAATATTTCACCTTCATCAATACTGAATGATACATTATCTGCAGCAAGAACCTTTGAATATTGTTTGCTTAAGTCCTTTACCTCTAATATCGTTGACATCTCTCGCCCTCCTCCAATCAATATATTATTATATTACCATATTATCTACTCTTTTTCAATAAAATCATAAAAAAACTTATAAACAATTTATTAATTTTAATAAAAATTAATGATGAAAAGAGGTTGCATTATATTGCAACCTCTTTAATCTTATGACGCCTTATCAAATTGAGAATTGTATAAATCCGCATAAAATCCATTCTTCTTTATCAATTCATCATGATTACCTTGTTCGATAATATCTCCATCTTTCATCACTAAAATCAAATCAGCATCTCTGATGGTTGATAATCTATGAGCAATAATAAAGCTCGTTCTGCCTTTCATCAAATTATTCATTGCTTTTTGTATTCTTACTTCAGTTCTTGTATCCACCGAACTAGTTGCCTCATCTAAAATCAAAACCTTATTATTTGCCAATATTGCTCTTGCAATTGTCAACAGCTGCTTTTGACCCTGTGATACATTATTGGCTTCTTCATTCAGCTCCATGTTATATCCACCAGGAAGAGTTTTAATAAAATGATGGGCATGCGCTGCTTTTGCTGCTGCTATTACCTCGTCATCAGATGCGTCCAGACAACCATATCTTATATTCTCCATTATAGTGCCTTTAAAAAGCCATGTGTCCTGTAAAACCATTCCAAAGGCTCTTCTAAGCTCATTTCTATCAATATTTCTGATATCATAGCCATCAAGCTTTATGGAGCCACTAGTTACATCATAAAATCTCATAAGCAGCTTTACCATTGTTGTCTTACCAGCACCAGTAGGCCCTACTATTGCAATTTTCTGTCCCTTTTCCACCTTTGCATTGAAATCGTTGATAATAATCTTATCAGGGCTATATCCAAAACTTACATTTTCAAATTCTACATTTCCAACAATATCACTTGCAGCAACAGGTCGTTCAATATAATTTTCCCCACCATTTTCATCAACTGTCTTTTCTCTTATGATTGCTTGCTCTGCAACATTCTGCTCCTCCTCTTCCTCTGCCAAAAACTCAAATACTCTTTCTGCTGCTGCAGCTGTACTCTGGAGCATACTTGAAACCTGTGCAAGCTGAGATACGGGCTGGGTAAAATTTCTTACATATTGTATGAACGATTGTATATCACCAACTTTAATTTTTCCTTTAAGAACAAATAACCCTCCGGATATAGCTACTATAACATATCCTAGATTCCCCACAAATGTCATAATGGGGTGCATCATTCCCGAGAAAAACTGCGATTTCCATGCGGAAACATATAGCTCTTTGTTCTTTTGATTAAATTCCTCAATCGTTGATTTTTCCTTATTAAATGCCTTGATTACATTATGTCCAGCAAAGACCTCCTCAACCTGACCATTTACATGACCAAGATATTCCTGTTGGTCTTTAAAGTATTTCTGTGATTTTTGCACAACAGCAACCATGAGCACTGCCGATATGGGTAGAATAAGCAAGGCAATAAAAGTCATTGTAACATTAATACTCAGCATCATTACTAAAACACCAATAATTGTTGTAACTGATGTTATTAGCTGTGATATGCTCTGATTAAGACTCTGATTAAGCGTATCTACATCATTTGTAATTCTTGAAAGAACCTCACCATGTGTAGTTTTGTCAAAAAAGCTCATAGGCAGGCGATGTATCTTCCCAGAAAGCTCCTTTCTTAACCTATAACACACCTTCTGGGATACAGTTGTCATAATCCAGCCCTGTATGAATGAAAGCAATGAGCTTACTACATATAAAAGCAAAAGTAATAACAAAACCTTCTTGATTGCATCAAAATCTATTCCACCAGTACCTCTAATTTTATTTTGCAAGCCATAGAATATTTCATTTATTGCTTTACCTAATTGCTTTGGACCTATGATACTAAATACTGTACTTCCTATTGAAAGTATTATAACTGCAAAAACTGAAAACTTATATCTTCCTATATATTTTATCAGTTTTGATACTGTACCCTTAAAATCCTTAGCCTTCTCAACGGGCATTCCCCCCATCGGACCACCCATGCCACCTTTATTCTTATGAGAATTTGACTTTCTTATTTTTTCAGACATTGTTTTCAGCTCCCTTCATGTCAATTCCAAGCTCCTCTTCAGATAATTGCGACATTGCTATCTGCCTGTATACTTCATTGTTCTGCAATAATTCCTCATGAGTTCCCATTCCTACCATATTTCCATCATCAAGTACTATAATTTTATCTGCATTTTTTATAGTGTTAATTCTCTGTGCCACAATTATTACTGTTGCACCTGCAATCTTCTCCTTTAACGCTCTTCTCAATTCAACATCTGTTTTATAATCAAGTGCTGAAAAGCTATCATCAAAAACATAAATATTAGGATTTTTTGCAATAGCCCTTGCAATCGCAAGCCTTTGCCTTTGTCCTCCTGAGACATTGCTTCCACCCTGTGAAATGCTACTTTTATATTTGTCAGGCTTCTCTTCAATAAAATTTGCCGCCTGAGCAATTTCTGCCGCTATTTTAATCTCCTCATCAGTTGCATTCTCATTACCAAATCTTAAATTTGATGCAATATCGCCTGAAAACAGTATTCCCTTCTGAGGAACATATCCAATCTCTTCTCTTAATTCATGCTGTGATATATCTCTGATATCTATTCCATCTATTGTTATTCTTCCATCTGTTACATCATAAAATCTTGGTAAAAGCTGAACAAGAGTTGATTTTCCACTTCCTGTACTTCCTATTATAGCTGTAGTTTCTCCTGCGTTTGCTGTAAAGTTTATATTTGTTAGAACATCCTCCTCAGCATTGGGATACCTAAAGCTAACATTTTCAAAGTTTATAACTCTCTTGTTACCTGGACTAAGACTTACCACATTTTCCTTATCTCTTATAATCGGCTCAGTTGTCAAAACCTCATCAATACGATTAGCTGATACCGTTGCACGAGGCAATATAATAGAAATCATAGTTAACATCAAAAATGAAATAATTATCTGCATTGAATAGCTTATAAATGCCATCATATCGCCAACCTGCAGCTTTCCATTATCAACCCCGTCTGCACCAACCCATACAATAAGCAAAGCTACACAGTTCATTACAAGCATCATCATTGGCATCATAAATGCCATAACCCTATTAGTAAACAAGGAAACCTTTGTAAGATTAATATTTGCTGTATCAAACCTTTTTTCTTCATGCTTTTGTCTGCTGAATGCTCTTATAACAGGCAAACCTGTTAAAATCTCACGGCTTACTAAATTAAGTCTATCCACAAGACTTTGCATTTTCTTAAATTTTGGCAATGCAATAACCATTAGAATTGATATAATAAATATTATCACCAATATTGCAAATCCTACAATCCATGCCATTGAGGTATCGGTGTCTAAAATCTTTATTACCCCACCTATACCTAAAATCGGTGCATAAATCACCATCCTCAAAATTAATACCAATACCATCTGAATCTGTTGTATATCATTAGTGCTTCTTGTAATCAACGATGCTGTCGAAAATCTGTCCATTTCTGTATTTGAAAAGGATACTACCCTTTTAAATACACCCTCTCTTAAATCGCAACCTACTTTTGCTGCAACCTTTGAGGCAATTAATCCTACTATTATACTTATAATAGTTCCCAATAGTGCTAATGCAAGCATTTTTGTACCTGTATAAAGCAAATAATTAGTTTGCTTTTTCTCCATATCCATCCCAATTTTTTCATATTCGGCTTTAACATAGGCTATTGACATCTGGGATATAATTGTGTCCGCCGCCTTGCTATACTGCTGTACAATACTATTACGAAGTTCAACACCATCCAATACCCCTGATTTTATAAAATCAAATATATTTAACTGCTCATTTCCATCAACTGTAATACCCATAGCCTCTGCTAATTGTGACAATGTCATCCCCTGTGTGTCCATATGCTGTGAAAACATAACAAGCGTACTTTCTTCATCGAGCATTGAAAATGTCAGAACTGCTAGAATAGGCTCCTCCAACAGCTCACTTAAATCCTTTTCATCTTCTTTAAGTACATATATTGCACTATTCTCCAAAACCTTATATTTCTTCTTATAAGCATTGTATTCTGAAGCCTCAACACTTTCATCTACTCTAAAATAAGCAGAATTAAGCTGTTTCTTTTCTTCATCATTCATAAACAGCTGCAGCTTTTGAAACTCAGCCTCAGAAATAGCCTCCGGAGTATCCTCTTCAACACCTCCTTGCTGTATTCCAACATTTACTATATCGGAAGTATAGCCTGGAAGTGATAAATCACATAATGCCTGAACTACTAAAAGTACAATAATTAAAAGTATATACGCCCATGATTTCCTTAAAAATTTAATTATCTTCAGCAAAGTTCATTACCTCTTCTTCCATTATATTGTATAGTTTACATGATAATCTAATTAATGTTTCCATATCTTCTTTTCCCATAGCAACAAATACATTGTTTAAGTATCTGTCCATAGCTTTTTTAGACCTACTATATTTTTCTTTACCATCCTTTGTTAATACAACAAAGGTGTTCCTTCGATTATTTTTGTCAATAATTCTCTTAATATATCCCCTTTCTTCTAAAGATTTTAACTTTTTTGAAACCGCAGGGGTTGATACCCTGAGCTCATCTGCTAAATCTGTTACATTAATTTGCGGAGCATCAGTATTGCTTTGTATTTGATCAATTACCTTAAACAGATGAAAATCTGAATGACTCATCCCCATTAATGAGCAAATATCAAGCCTTTTTACCTTTCTTATTAAACTTACAAGTTGTTCCTTATGATTTTCCTCTAACATGATTCCTCCATATATATATTTAACTATTAAAACATTTAACCTAGTTAAGTATAATTAAATTTAAAATTATTGTCAATAGTTTATTAATAGTTTATCCGCATTTTTACTTATAATCTTTTTTAACAAAACAAATAAAAAACAAGACAAAATGCACAATGCATTGTCTTGTTTTTTTATATAATTAACAAAAATCTATTCATTTAAACATTGTATAAAATACATTTTATAACAAAATAAGAATGACCATTCACCCTTATTATACCTATAAGACAGCATATAGATTAGTTTCCCATGCAGGCAAATATTGTTGGCGCCTTATGTAAAGCCTATAATCCGAACGAAATGAGTTAATTAGCAATGGTATAGAAAAGATATCCTCATTCCTGTGATATAGAGAAATCATTAGCTTTGGTGTATGATGTGCAATTGTATGACACGCACCCCAAATTGCCTCTGTTTCACTTCCCTCAACATCCATCTTTATTAATGTTGCTTTCTTCCCTTCGAGCATACTATCAACAGAAATTGCTGGCATTTTTGAACCTGATGCTGAAACTGAGGATTGACGCCCCTCCCTTGCAGCAAATTGAATTTCCGTATCTATACACCATGCAACTGCGTTCTTTGCAGTAATCCTTTCCTTGCCCTCTATTGACCTTAATAATTTTTTAAAATTTTTCTTATCAGGCTCAACAGCGTATATTTCTGAATAAGAGCCACCAGTGTAACTTAAAAGCTCCTTTATCGTATCACCATTATACGCTCCTAAATCAACAAAAACTTCAACCTTACTAGGCTTAATAATGCCCTGATATACATCCGACCTCGAAGTAGTGTTGTTTTTCAAATACTTCATATCTCCACTAATTTTAAAATTTATAACATCAGCAAAAACTTTTCTGGAAAAATTATCAGCAAGTAAATTATATACCCTTTCCAATTCCTCCTGGTGCTCAACACAATATTCATATGTGAACAAACCATTGCCAGCCACAGGAACATCTGGAACATATACCTTATACTTCAATGCAAGCGATTCAATTTTTTCAATCATTGGTTGCTTGCATACTCCAAATGCAAGTACAACTACAAAATCTTCAACTGTTTCCTCTATTTCAGAGAGCTTCTGTACCCTATATCCCTCGAATTCATGCCCTCTAACAAAGTCATCGCTTGCAAATACTCCTGCAAGCGGTATTCCATATTGCTTAAAAGCAGACATAATTTTTAAAGCACCATTTCCCATTCCATATATATATATAGGGCGTTTCTCTTCCTTTAGTGACTCCCAGCATGAACGGGTTTCTTTAATAAATGATAACATTATTCTCCCCCTTTTCATTTATAAAAATGGTACCATTTATTCATCTATATCAAAATCTCCGTCACAATCATGGGTATTAAATGCACCCATCATATCCCTGCCTTGAATTTTATACTTATTCCTCTCTGCATTTATTTTCTCATCAAGCATTGCGGAAACCTTTCGTGGTTGCTTTACAGATTGTATAATCTTAACCGGTGTGTCCGTATCCTTTACATACAAAACTATTGTGCCACAGCCAAATATCCTTTGAAAAAATGGTAACTGAAGCTTTTTATCAGTCACCTTATAAAGCTCAAGTTCATCCTCCTCAATATTTAAAAAGCCTATGCTCGTTATAAACTTTGTATTAGTTAAAAAATATCTTGTAAATGTTATTGGAAGCCCAAAAAGAGTTCTTTTTTTATCTGTCCAGACATAGTCAATATCTTTTTTGCCCATGTTATATTTCTCTCCAATCATGAATAAATACTATTATATACCATATATTTTATTACAAACTACTATTTATTCTAACACACTACATTATTCATGTCAATGCATATTTAATGCTGTGTAAGGAATATTGTCCTATTCTCCTGAATAGAATATTTTAGCAAGAATATTAATCAGTAAAGATGTGGAGGTACATATGGAATTGAAATTAAACAAAGAAATAGTATCCGTTAAAGAGGCTATATTTGACGGTATGCAGGAACAGAGTGTTGAGTTAGACTACATTCTTCCTGACTATTATCCAGAAATTTTTAAACTAATAAAATGTCAGATGTGTCCTAAAATCGTCTCTTATTCAATAAACGGTGATAGGGTCACTTATGAACTTGTTGTTCAACTCAGAGTAATGTATTGCAGTGAGGAAAGTTGTCTGTTACAATGCGTGAACCAAAAGCTGAGCTATTCAAAAACAATAGAGCTTAATAAAAGCTACGACAATCTCAGTGTGGTGCTTACTCCTAAGGTTGATTATGTGAATTGTCGTGTCGTTAATCAGCGAAGACTTGATATTCGAGGAGCAGTTACAATTAAGTCAAAAATTTATGCAGAGCAAAAGCGCGAGCTAATCAGCGACGCATTTGGCTTGAATACTCAACTTAAAAAACAATGTGTTCCTTATGCTTCTAACAAAATAACTGCTACAAAACAATTTATTATCAATGAGGATATTGAGCTTAATATGTCAAACCCACCTGTTTTAGGTATTATTCGTAGTGATGCTGTCGTTCTTACTGGCGACAAAAAAATAATTGCAAACAAGTTGGTTTCGAAAGGTGAAGCAATTATTAATATTCTTTATTCATGTGAAAAGGATGGTCAAGGTTCTCTTGAGGCAATGCAATTCAATCTTCCGTATAGCCAGATTATAGATTTAGATGGTATTAACGAAAGCTTTGATTGTATTATTAATGCCGATGTTATAAGCTGTGATGTTACTACCGTTGCAAATAATGATGGCGATGCAAAAACACTTCAATGTGAGCTGGCTATCAATCTTAGTTGCACAGCCTTAAAATCATCAGTTGTTGAACTGGTTACAGACGCCTACTCAACAACTCATCCATGTGAATTTACAACCTCTCCTGTAAGGATTGAGCAATTCCCTTCAATTATTGAGGCTCAGCATCAGGTTAAATCAACTGTTGAATATAGCGATGGTGAAATAGATTGTATCTACGATGTCTGGGCAAATACATCTAATATTAATTCATTTGTCAATGCTGAAGAGCAAAAAATAACCGTTTCAGGTATGATTAAATATTCTATTATGGCAAGAAACGAAAAGGGTATGCCTATTATGCTTGAAAAAGACGAGGCCTTTGAGTATGTTTCCAACTTTAATGGTATAACTGATAGCTCAATTCTTGAAGCATCTGTATGCATCCTCTCTTGTTCATACAATCTTTCATCTTCAAATACTGTTACAGTTAAGGCAGATTTGAAGATCAACGGAAACCTTTATTCATCCTCTGTTATGGATATTATCACCGACTTAAGCGTTGATAACTCTATAAAAAAACAGCGTGACGGTGATTATGCTGTTAAACTCTACTACGGTGTTGAAGATGAAGATATTTGGGAAATCGCAAAAAAATACAGCTCATCTGTATCCGCAATAATGGAAGAAAATGAGTTGACAAATGAAAAGCTTACTCAAAACGGCATGATTATTATACCAATACTTAGTTAAGTTAATCCTTATTGGATTTAAATTGGAGGTTTCAAAATGACAAAAGATATTTATTGCGATATTGCACAGCGTACGGATGGCAATATTTATATTGGAATTGTCGGCCCTGTCAGAACTGGTAAGTCCACCTTTATCAAGCGTTTTATGGAAACACTTGTAATCCCTAATATTGATAGTGCATTTAAGCGTGAACGAGCTATTGATGAGCTTCCTCAATCCGCTGCTGGCAAAACTATTATGACTACTGAGCCTAAATTCATACCTGAAGAGGCTGTTGAAATTAGCCTAGATAACTCTGCACGATTAAATGTACGCATGATTGATTGCGTTGGCTATATTGTTCCAAGCTCATTGGGCTATATAGAAAACGAAATGCCCAGAATGGTCCAGACTCCATGGTTCGATGATGAAGTTCCATTTAATATGGCTGCTGAAATCGGTACTCAGAAGGTTATCTCTGAACACTCAACTATCGGGCTTGTAATTACAACTGACGGCAGTATTTCTGATATTCCTCGTGAAGAATATGCTGAATGTGAAGAGCGCGTTATAAAAGAATTACAGGAAATTGATAAGCCCTTTATCGTGCTTGTAAATTCAGTTAACCCTAATTCCATAGAGGTACAACAAATATGTGAGAACATAATGGATAAGTATAACACAATTGCTATGCCAGTTAACTGCCTCACTCTAAACGAAAATGACATCAGAAGAATTATTACTCAAATCCTTTTTGCCTTCCCTGTAAAAGAAATTAATATCAATATGGCAAAGTGGATTACCAGTCTTGATAAAACACATTGGCTTAAAGAAAATATTTTCTCTGCAATTCGTAATGCTGCTGGAACTGTGTCTTCTGTCCGTGATTCAGAAAATGTTGCAAAAGGAATTATGGTATGCGATAATGTAATTGAGTCAAGAATTACTGATATAGATTTAGGTAAAGGCAGTGTAACTATCAATGTCGAGCTTGAAAATTGCCTGTTCTATAAAATCTTAGGTGAAACAACAGGTCTTGAAATAACTTGCGAAAGCGACCTTATGCCAATTCTACTTAATCTCAACAAAATTAAAAAGGATTATGAGAAAATAAAGACTGCTTTAGAAGAAGTTGAAGCAACTGGATATGGTATTGTTATGCCGACTATGGATGAGTTAAGCCTCGAAGAGCCTGAAATAATCAAACAGGGCGGCAAATATGGAGTAAAATTGAAAGCATCCGCTCCATCAATCCATCTTATGAAGGCATCTATAAATACTACGGTAAGTCCAATTGTTGGTACCGAAAAACAAAGTGAAGAATTAGTCATGTACCTGCTTCAAGAGTTCGAAGAAAATCCAAAAAAGATTTGGGAGTCGAATATTTTTGGAAAATCACTACATGAACTTGTTAACGAAGGGCTACATAACAAATTATATCGCATGCCAATTGAAGCAAGACTAAAGCTTCAGGAAACTCTTGAAAGAATTATAAATGAAGGCTGCAACGGCTTAATATGCTTTATTCTATAACTAATGCTTTAATGTTTAATTTCCAATATCACTCTCCATCTTTATTTTCTATATATCTTAAATGCTCGCTCTTTCAATCTCTCACCAGTTTAACTGGTGAGAGATTTTATTATCCAAAAAAAAATGCCCGACTAATACTTTAGTCAGGCATTTTTATTATCTAACTTTACCTTTTACGACCTAAACTATCCCTAGTAATCTGTGATACCAAGTATTTAGCTATCTGCATATTATCAGAAACATCTAGTCTATCATCATATACACAGTTCGCATTCTCTCTTGCTGTAGGTGAAAGGTTAATTGAACCAATCAAGAATTTGTTAAATTCAATTATATCAGTAATTCTTATATCTCCATCAAGGTTTACATCACCGTAAACAACCTTATCCCATTCTACTTCCTCTTTTGGTGTAGTCACAGGTGGAGGAGTAGTTGTTTCCTTTTGTGTTGTTGTAGTTTCAGGAACAGTTGTTGTCTCTTTTGGTGTTGTAGTTTCAGAAACAGTTGTTGT
>JAAYPV010000046.1 GCA_012519635.1 Clostridiales bacterium | reverse complement strand
TTACAAAAAGTCAAATGTAATTGGTGGGAATAAAATATACAGCTTAAGGTTTTAAAACAAAAATTTTTTTAAAAATAACTAGACAAATCAAATTTGGTGTGATATAATAATAAAAATAAAATCCTTTAAGTTGATCCCGTGAGGTTGACAAGGTAATGCTTTTGAAGTTCATAGCCATAAGTATAGCTATAAGCCGATTTACGCTTATCTGTCAGTGACGGATAAGCGTTTTTATTTTTATTAAGGTGGTGATAGATTGAAACAAAAAGCTGTTATTATGGACGAAAATGCAATGAAACGGGCAGTTGCGAGAATAACATATGAAATACTTGAGAGAAATAAAGGTGCAAATACGCTTTGCATAATCGGTGTTCTTTCAAGGGGTGTGCATTTAGCAAACAGAATTGCAAAAAAAATTTTTGAGCTTGAAAATGTAGAGGTTAATGTCGGTGCTTTGGATATAACTCCTTATCGTGATGATGAAAAAAATACAACTGAATCTGATAAAACCGATATTAAATTTGATATAAAGGATAAAGATGTAGTCATCGTTGATGATGTAATATATACGGGCAGAAGTACGAGAGCGGCTCTTGATGCACTCATAGAAAGAGGTAGACCTAAATCTATTCAGCTTGCAGTGCTTATTGATAGGGGGCATAGAGAATTGCCTATGCGACCCGATTATGTCGGAAAGAATGTGCCAACATCACGAGATGAAACAGTTAAGGTTATGGTTAAGGAAGTTGACGGAATAGATAATGTTGCTATATATGGGAAGTCTTAGCTATATATATGAGAGGAGTAAAAAATGTCGGACTCAATTTTGATAAAAAATATTCGTGCAGTAGATGTCGGATTTGATAAAATCTGTGATATATTTATTGGCGAGGGTAAGATTATTGAAATTGCAGATGAAATCAAGACAACGGCTGATACTGTTATTGATGGCAGCGGGTTAGTTGCGATTCCATCGCTTTTTGATATGCATGTTCATTTTCGTGATCCCGGTTACACATATAAAGAAGATATTCTGACTGGTGCAAAATCAGCTTTGGCTGGTGGTTTTACAGGTGTGGCTTGCATGCCTAACACAAATCCAGTAATTGACAGCGTCGAAACAGTTGAGTATATAATAGATAAGGCAAAGGATACAGGTGTAAATGTATATCCTGTTGGCTGTATTACAAAAGGAATGATGGGTGAAGAGCTTTGCGATTATAATATGCTTAAGGAGGCAGGCGTTGTCGCTGTTTCTGATGATGGTCGCCCTGTAAGAAATGCTGAAATCATGCGCCAGGCTTTGGAGAAATCAAACAAGAACAAATTGCTTGTAATTTCTCATTGCGAGGACATGGATATTATAGGGAAGGGAATAGTGCATAAAGGCTTCATATCCGAACAGCTGGGTGTTGAGGGTATGGACAGAGCATCGGAGGATAGTATCACAGCAAGGGAAATTGCTCTTGCCAATGCAGTTAAATCAAGGGTTCACATTGCCCATGTAAGTACAGAGGGTAGTGTTGATTTTATTAAATCTGCAAAGGAAATGGGTGTTAAAGTAAGCTGTGAAACCTGTCCCCATTATTTTATGCTTACACATAAGAAATTACTTTCAAAGGACGCAGATTACAGAATGAATCCACCTTTGCGTGAGGAAAGAGATAGGGAGGCAGTTTATACAGGTATTATTGATGGTACCATTGACTGTATTGTAACAGACCATGCTCCACACTCAAAAGAGGACAAGTCTGATTTCATGAATGCGCCGAATGGTGTAGTAGGTCTTGAAACATCACTTTCAGCTACGCTTACAGCTTTTTATCATACAGGAATGCTTAAGCTTGACAGGATAATAGAGCTCATGTCAGTAAATCCAAGGCGCTTACTGGGCTTGCCGCTTGAGAAAATCAAAGAAGGAAACATTGCGAATATTGCGATTGTTGATTTGGATAGGGAGTGGACAGTTGAGCCTGAAAAGCTGGTATCAAAATCAAAGAACACAGCATTTAAGGGTATGAAGCTGAAAGGAAAGCCTGTTGCAACAATTTCAGAAGGAAAACTGGTTTATTCAATCCTTGAAAATATATCAAACACATAAAGGAGTGCTTTAAATGTCTTTTGATAGATTGACAGAAAAGATAATTGAAATGAAAAATCCAACAGTGGTAGGACTTGACCCATTACTTGACTATGTTCCACAATTTATACAGAAAAAATATATTGATGAAGATGGTACGAGCTTGAGAGCGGCTGCAAAGGCAATTTGTAAATTTAATCAGGCGATAATTGATGAAATTTGTGATATAGTTCCAGCGATAAAACCACAGGCTGCTTATTATGAGATGTACGGGTATCATGGAATAAAGGCTCTTGAAACAACTATAAGATACGCTAAACTAAAGGGTATGTTTGTTATTACAGATGGTAAGAGAAATGACATAGGTGCAACAATGGAGGCATATGCAGCAGCGCATTTAGGCACTGTTAAGGTTGGAGATAATATTTGTGAGCCATTCGGTGCAGACGCCTTGACAGTTAATGGTTATTTAGGAACGGATGGAATAGAGCCATTGCTAAAGATTTGCAAGGAGAAGGATAAGGGAATATTTGTTCTAGTTAAGACATCAAACAAATCCAGTGGAGAGTTACAGGATAAGCTAATTGACGGAACACCTGTTTATGCAATTATGGGGGATATGTGCGAAAATTGGGGTAAGGACCAGATTGGCAAATATGGCTATTCATCAGTTGGAGCTGTTGTTGGTGCAACCTATCCAAAGCAGCTTTCAGAGCTTAGAAAAAGACTTCCACACACAATGTTTTTAGTTCCTGGATATGGAGCACAAGGTGGTGGAGCAGAGGGTATTGCTGGTGCATTTGATGAAAACGGATTGGGAGCAATAGTAAATTCCTCGAGGGCAATTATGTGTGCTTATAAAAATACAGGTTGTGCAGAGATTGATTTTGCTAAGGCAGCAAGGGAAGAGGCAATAAGGATGAGGGAAGACATTACCTCATATATAAATATCAAAAATATCAAATAGAGTGAAGGATAGCATGTACTTAATTATTAAAGTTTGATATATGAAAGGATGATAAGATGGCGTTGTTTAATGTTAGTGAAAAAGCATATCTGCTTTTGGCTGATGGCAGGATTTTTGAGGGGCAGTCATTTGGTAAAAAGGGGACAGCATTCGGTGAGGTTGTATTTACAACAAGCATGACTGCTTATCAGGAAACTTTAACTAACCCAAGCTATTATGGACAGATAATAGTACAGACCTTTCCTTTGATAGGAAATTACGGAGTAAATGATGAAGACAACGAATCTAGCAGACCATATGCAAGCGGATATATAGTTCGTGAATGGAGTAACTATCCGTCAAATTTCCGCTCGCAGGGTAATATAAATGATTTTCTTATTAAGAATAATATAGTGGGTATACATTCAATTGATACAAGAAGCTTAACCAGATTAATTCGTGATTCTGGTGCAATGAATGGTGTTATTACAACTGAAAATGTATATGAGAAAAAGGATGAGCTTTTAAAGCAACTTAAAGAATACACAATTGCAAATGTAGTAAAAAATCTTACATGCAAAGAACAAGTAGTATATAAAAATGCTGACAGCAAATATAAGGTTGTATTACTTGACTTTGGGTGCAGAAAAAGTATAATAAATGAGTTTGTAAAAAGAGGCTGTGAGGTAGTTGTTGTGCCTGCAGAGACAAATGCTGAGGAGATTAAGAAGATTAATCCAGATGGCATAGTGCTTTCAAACGGACCTGGAGACCCTGCTGAAAATACTGTGATTATAGAAAATCTTAAAGAGATTTCAAAACTAGGTATTCCGATGTTTGGAATAGCATTAGGGCATCAGCTTTTAGCACTTGCACATGGTGGACGAACAGAAAAATTGAAATATGGACATAGAGGTTCAAATCAGCCTGTAATAGACTTTAAAAAGGACAGGACTTATATTACTAATCAAAATCATGGCTATGTGGTTATAGGTGATAGCATAGATGAAAGCATTGCAGAGGTATCACATATAAACGCAAATGATAAAACCTGTGAAGGCTTATGCTATAAGAACATTAATGCAGTTACAGTACAATTTTATCCCGACGGATTGAATGGTGAGCTGGATATATCATATTTATATGATGAGTTTATTGGAGTAATTGCTGATAGGAGGGTACAATAATATGCCGTTGAGAAAGGATATAAAGAGAGTTTTAGTAATTGGTTCAGGGCCTATTGTCATCGGGCAGGCGGCAGAGTTTGACTATGCGGGAACACAGGCTTGCCGTGCTTTGAAGGAAGAGGGACTTGAGGTAATTCTTATAAATTCAAATCCGGCTACAATTATGACTGATAAGGCTATGGCAGATAAAATCTACATTGAACCACTAACACTTGATGTTGTAAAGCGTGTAATTGAGATTGAAAAGCCTGACAGCTTGTTATCTACACTTGGCGGACAAACAGGCTTGACACTTTCAATGCAGCTTGCTAAGGAGGGCTTTCTTGACAAGCATAATGTGAAGCTACTAGGAGCAAATCCTCTTACAATTCATAAGGCTGAGGACAGGCAGGCATTTAAGGATACTATGGAGAAGATTGGTGAACCATGTATTCCATCAAAGGTTGTAGAAACCATAGAGGATGCTGTTGAATTTGCAAAAGAAATTAACTATCCGGTAATTGTAAGACCTGCATTTACATTGGGTGGAACTGGCGGCGGTATTGCACATAATGAAGCAGAGCTTCGTGATATTGCAAAGAACGGACTAAGGCTTTCACCTATTACACAGATACTTATTGAGAAGTGCATAAGCGGCTGGAAGGAAATAGAGTTTGAGGTTATCCGTGATAATAAGGGAAATGTAATTACAGTATGCTCAATGGAGAATGTTGACCCTGTCGGAGTTCACACAGGTGATAGTATAGTAGTTGCACCAACTGTTACATTAACTGATAGGGAATATCAGATGCTTAGAACTGCTGCAATAAATATTATCTCTGAGTTAAAGGTTGAGGGTGGATGTAACTGTCAGTTTGCCCTTCATCCTACAAGCTATGAGTATGCAGTAATTGAGGTAAATCCAAGAGTATCCCGTTCATCAGCACTTGCTTCAAAGGCAACAGGATATCCTATTGCAAAGGTAACAACAAGGATTGCAATTGGCTATAATCTTGATGAGATTGTAAATCAGGTTACAGGTAAGACATATGCTTGCTTTGAGCCTTCAATTGACTATTTAGTTGTAAAGTTTCCTAAGTGGGCATTTGACAAGTTCGTTTATGCTAAGAGAACACTAGGTACACAGATGAAGGCTACTGGAGAGGTTATGGCAATTGGAACAAGCTTTGAACAGGCAATGATGAAGGCTGTTCGCTCTATTGAGTTGGGAATAGATACTTTGAATCTTGAGAAGTATGAGAAGGTTTCGATTGATGAGTTGCTGGAAATGCTTCAGGCAGTTGAAGATGAGCGTATATTTCAGATTTATGAGGCATTAAAGCGTGGAGTTTCCGTTGATGAGATATATGATATCACAAAGGTAGACAAATGGTTTTTAGATAAGCTCTTGAATCTTATTAAGCTTGAAAAATGGCTTGCAGAGGGTGAGCTTACTCTTGAAAAATACAATATAGCAAAGAATTATGGCTATCTTGACAGCACAATTGAGCGTATATCGGGACAGAAATGCCCTACAAGAAAAAGAGCGGTATTTAAGATGGTTGATACCTGTGCTGGAGAGTTTAAGGCTGAAACACCTTATTTCTACTCAACATTTGATGAGGAAAATGAGGCTAAGCAGTTTATAGACAGAACTGATACTGGAAAGAAAAAGGTAATTGTATTTGGTTCAGGTCCTATTAGAATCGGACAGGGAATAGAGTTTGACTATTGTTCGGTACATTGTGTATGGAGTTTAAAGGAATTAGGTTATGAAGCGATAATCTGCAATAATAACCCTGAAACAGTTTCAACTGATTTTGATACAGGTGATAGGCTTTATTTTGACCCACTTACAAAGGAAGATGTTGAGGCTATAATTGAAACTGAAAAGCCATATGGCGTTGTAGTACAGTTTGGTGGACAGACAGCAATAAAGCTAACAAAGCATTTATCTGAGATGGGTGTTAATATTTTGGGAACATCTGCTGAGAGTATTGACGCAGCAGAGGATAGGGAACGCTTTGATGAGTTGCTTGAAAAATGCAATATACCTCGTCCTGAGGGCTTTACAGTCATGACCACTGATGAGGCTGTAGAGGTAGCTGAAAAGCTTGGATATCCTGTACTTTTGCGTCCATCATATGTTTTGGGTGGACAGAATATGATTATAGCTCACTCTAAAGATGATGTTGTTGAATATATGGGTATAATTACAAGGCATACGATTGAAAATCCAGTACTTATTGACAAGTACATGATGGGTACTGAGGTTGAGGTTGATGCTATATGTGACGGTAAGGACTTCCTCATACCAGGAATTATGGAGCATATTGAGCGCGCAGGTGTTCATTCTGGCGACTCTATCTCCGTATATCCGGCACAGACCTTGTCACAGAGGATACAGGATACAATTATTGAATATACAAGACGACTTGCACTTGAACTAAAGGTTATCGGACTTGTTAATATTCAATATGTTGTGTATAATAATGAGGTATATGTAATTGAGGTAAACCCACGCTCATCAAGAACTGTTCCATATATCAGCAAGGTTACTGGAATACCAATGGTGGATATAGCTACAAAGATTATGCTCGGCTCAACACTTAAAGAGTTAGGATATGAAAGCGGTTTATATCCATCGGGTGAATATGTTGCAGTAAAGGTTCCTGTGTTTAGCTTTGAGAAATTGCAGGATGTTGATACAATGCTAGGTCCTGAGATGAAATCTACAGGTGAATGCTTGGGTATCGCTAAGAACTTTGAGGACGCGTTGCTTAAAGGTCTGGCTGCTGCTGGATATGACCTCAAAAGAGAGGGCGGAGTATTAATATCCGTTCGTGACAGCGATAAACAAGAGGTTATAGCAATTGCTGATAAATTTGCACAAATGGGCTTTGAGTTGTATGGAACAAGTGGTACAGCAAGTGTGCTTAACAAGAATATGATTGCAACAAATCTTGTTAAAAAGATTTCAGATGGTGAGCCAAATACGCTTACACTACTTGAGAGTGGAAAGATTCACTATGTAATTTCAACATCAGCTAAGGGCCGTTTGCCAGCAAGGGATAGCGTTAAGATGCGACGCAAATCTGTTGAGCGCTCAATATGTAGCTTGACATCCATTGATACTGCAAGAGCACTTGCAAATGTTCTTATGACGGAAAGAACTATGAAGGATGTTGATTTGGTTGATATAACAAAGATATAAGGCTATATGAAATGGAGGAAATATGAGGTATACACAGGGAGAGTACCGTATATTAAACAAGACTGCGATTGCAAAGCAAATATATGATTATACTGTTTTATGCCCTGACATTGCAAGGATAGCACAGCCAGGACAGTTTGTTCATCTCTTGCCAAAGGGATTTCCGCTTCGTCGTCCGATTTCAATCTGTGATATAGATGCAGAAAAGGGAACTTTACGCTTTGTATTCGAGGTTCGTGGTGAGGGTACAGCAGAGCTTGCAAGACTGAATGCAGGTGATATGATTGATATGCTTGCACCAGTTGGTGGTAGGGGTTTTAAAATAAATGAGAACGCAAAAAGGGTTATACTTGTCGGAGGAGGTATCGGTACTCCACCGATGCTCCCTCTTGCGAAAATATATGGGGAAAGAGCAGTGGCAATTTCAGGTTTTAGATGCTCTTCAATGGTAATATTGCAAGATGATTTTAAAGAAATGGGAGCAAAAACAATACTCTGCACAAATGATGGTAGTATGGGTATAAAAGGATTTGTAACAATACCACTTATAGAAGAAATAGAGGCAGAAAAGCCTGATATTATCTTTGCTTGCGGGCCAAGGCCAATGCTGAAGGCAGTGGCTGAAATTGCAATGGAAAATGATATTGAATGTCAGGTTTCGCTTGAGGAGAGAATGGGCTGTGGAGTAGGAGCTTGTCTAGTATGTTCATGTAAGGCAATAAGAAACGGGCAGGAGATTCATGCTCATGTTTGTCAGGATGGTCCTGTATTTAATGCAAAGGAGGTAATCTGGTAATGGCCGACTTATCTGTAAATATAGCAGGAGTTGAGTTTAAAAATCCGGTTATCCCTGCATCGGGAACCTTTGGATATGGCAGAGAATATGGACGCTTTTATCCTCTATCAAAGCTAGGAGGCATTGCGACAAAGGGAACGACTCTTGAGAGCAGGCTGGGAAATCTAGCGCCAAGAATTGCTGAGACTCCAAGCGGAATATTGAATTCAGTTGGCTTGCAAAATCCGGGAATTGATAAGTTTATAAGGGTTGAATTGCCAAATCTTATGAAGCAGGAAACTGTAATCATCGTTAATATCGCTGGTTCAACCGTTGAGGAGTATATCGAGGTTGCAAAAAAGCTTGAGGAAACAGATGCTCACATGATAGAGCTTAATATTTCATGTCCTAATGTAAAAGAGGGTGGAGTAGCCTTTGGTGTATCATGCGACAGCGCGGCTGGAATAACTGCTGCTGTAAGAAAGGTAACAAAAAAGCCACTAATAGTTAAGCTATCGCCAAATGTAACTGATATTGCTGGTATTGCTAAGGCTGTTGAGGCAGAGGGTGCTGATGCGGTATCGCTAATAAATACACTTTTGGGTATGAGAATTGATATTAGGACAGGTCGTCCTGTTTTAAGGAATAATGTTGGCGGACTATCGGGCAAAGCAGTATTTCCAGTTGCAGTGAGAATGGTATGGCAGGTTGCAAATGCTGTTAAGATACCTGTTATAGGTATGGGGGGAGTTGCAACTGCTAATGATGCAATAGAGCTAATGATGGCTGGTGCAACTGCAGTTCAGGTTGGAACAGCTATGTTTGCAAATCCGTTTGCACCAATTGAAATTATAGATGGAATTAATGAATATCTTGATAAAAATGGTATATCAAGTGTAAGAGAAATTATTGGAAGTGTTAAATCATGGTAACAAGAGTTTATCTGATTCGTCATGCAGAGGCAATGGGCAATATAAATGAAACCTTTCAGGGGCGAACAGATGAAAATTTAACTGAAAAGGGATATAGGCAGCTTGTAGAGCTTAGCGAGAGGTTTAAAGATATTCCACTTGATGCTATATACTCAAGTCCTTTAATACGCGCGAAGGAAACTGCAAAGGCTGTAAATAAGTATCATGGGCTTGATATTGCTTATGATGAGGGGTTAATTGAAATTAATGGTGGGGTATGGGAAGGGAAGAGGTGGAAGGATATCCCTCTTCTCTATCCTGTCGAATACAATCTCTGGACATATGAAATGCACAAGTTTTACATAGAAGATGGCGAAAGCTTGGTTGAAGTTTCGGAGAGAATGCAGAAAACGATAGGGGATATTGTTTCTCAGAATGTGGGGAAGAATATTGCCGTAGTATCACATGGTTGTGCGATAAAGACCTATTTATGCTTTGCAAGTGGAAAGACTCTTGATAAGATCCAGGAGATGGGTTGGTCGGACAATACTTCTGTTTCTCTTATTGAATACGAAGATGATTTAATTCCCAGAATAATATATAAAAATAATTCAGACCATTTGCCATGTGAGCTTTCAACATTAGCATTTTCTGATTGGCATAAATCCGAAGAGAAAAGTGGAGAATTAAGCAAATGAAAATAATGGCAGTTGATTTTGGTGATTCGAGAACAGGACTTGCAGTATGCGATAAAATGGAGCTATTAGCCTCTCCGTTATGTGTGGTAGAGGAAAAGGATTTTGATAATTGTATATTGAAGGTATCTGAACTTGTAAAGGAAAACAAGATAGAGAAGATTATTGTGGGATATCCTGTAAATATGAACGGTACAGTCGGAGAAAGAGCTGATAGGTGCAAGCTGTTTGCGGATACTCTTGCAGAAAAGGTGGGTATACCAGTTGAAATGTGGGACGAACGCTGCACAACTGTTTCTGCACATAATTATCTTAATCAGACTAATACGAGGGGCAAGAAACGCAAGGCAATTATTGATGCAGTAGCTGCTACGATTATTCTTGAAAACTATTTGGAATACCGTAAAAATATCAATCAAATATAAAGTCCTGTAAATAGGCTACCCGTAGGTGAATTGCTTGTAATTAATGTATCTCTTTGGTTTTTGTCATGTATGCACAAAAGATTAGCTCCTGTAAAAAACAGGAGCCTTTTCATATAATAAGCAGCCAGAGGGAAACATTCCTTCTGGCTGACTTAAAGAGGGTTTTATTATAAAAAATCGGAGAGATGGCTATTTTCTTCTGATGTTGGGGCCTAAGGCCTCCTTTTTAGCGTTATGCCCTTTATTTTGATTTTCGTTATCTTGTGTGTTTGCTTTGGCGTTTATATCCTTATCCTGCATACATACCTCCAATCGATTACTGATATGACTGAATATATTCTTGTAGCTTTTGCGCTTGATATCCTTCGGATTCAGCATATTTCTTAAAGAAGTCCTGAAGATTTTCGTCATCTATCTTTTGAGAATAGTTCATAAAATCTCTTATACGTTCCTGAGTGTCCAGCAAAGCTTTTTTAAGATAATCTTGAGTGTTCATTTCCATATACATACCCCCATTACAGAATTATAGAAATATTATTTGCAAGTATTATTATTTTATACAGGCATTTTACACAGTATATTATAATAAGATTTGTATCAAATTATGTAATTTTTATATTGACAAATAGCAAAACCTATGATATAGTAAAGTTATATTATAAGTAAATGAAAAAGCGATGATAAGGAATAAAGCAAAAACAATCCTTTTTCAGAGAGCTGTTGGTTGGTGTGAAACAGTAAAGAATTTTTGTGATTAAATCCCCTTTGAGCTGTCCGCCGAACGCTGTTTAGCTAGTAAGTTGGAACGGATATCTCCCGTTATAGAGATACACATTGTTGGATGTGGTTGAGTGGGCATTTTATGCCAATAAGAGTGGTACCGTGGAGTAATTATATGCTTCACCTCTTAAGTTTTAAGAGGTGAAGCATTTTTGTTTTGTAAAATCAAAAATATTATGTAAAGGGATGAGAAAGATGAGATTAAATGGTGCAGAAGTAATTGTACATTGTTTAATGGAACAGGGCGTTGATACTGTTTTTGGCTATCCGGGCGGTGCGGTGCTTAATATATATGATGCACTTTATAAGTATAGTGATAAGATAACACATATTCTTACATCACATGAACAGGGTGCATCGCATGCTGCTGATGGCTATGCAAGAACAACTGGGAAAACGGGTGTAGTAATTGCAACATCAGGTCCTGGTGCAACCAATCTTGTGACAGGAATTGCAACTGCTTATATGGACGGAGTTCCTATGGTGGCGATTACTGGAAATGTGGCAAGGAATTTGCTTGGATTAGATAGTTTCCAGGAGGTTGACATAACAGGAATAACTATGCCAATTACAAAGCATAATTATATAGTGAAGGATGTAAATATGCTTGCTGATATAGTAAGAGAGGCATTTTATATCGCTAATGAGGGAAGAAAGGGCCCTGTTTTGATAGATGTTCCAAAGGATATAACTGCAGAGATGGTGGAGTTTGAGAATAAGGAACTTAAGAAGTATGTATATGAAAAAAGTGATTCT
>JAAYPV010000045.1 GCA_012519635.1 Clostridiales bacterium | reverse complement strand
GGGAACAACAACACATCACGAATTGATGCACTATTTGTCAAAAGCATAACCAATCTGTCTAAACCAAAACCTAATCCAGCTGTTGGAGGCATACCATATTCAAGTGCTGTAATGAAATCCTCATCCACTTCTGCATTAGCTCCCTGTGCTCTCTTTGCCTCAACCTGCTTTACAAAGCGTTCTTTCTGATCAATAGGGTCATTTAACTCTGAAAACGCATTACCCATTTCCCTTGCATATATAAAATACTCAAATCTCTCAGTAAACAATGGATTATCAGCTTTTCTTTTTGCAAGTGGTGAGTTTTCAACAGGATAATCATATATAATCGTCGGCTGTATTAGCTTGTCCTCAACATATTCCTCAAAAAATGCTATCAGGACATGTCCTTTAGTTGCATTTTCTCCCTCATCAAGCTCTAGATTATGTGCTTTTGCACATGCCCTTGCATCCTCATCAGTTTCCCATGAATTATAATCAACATTTGCGTACTGCTTAACAGATTCAACCATTGTAAGCCTTTTCCACTTTGAACCCATGTCTATTTTTTCACCCTGATATTCAATAACATCAGTTCCACAAACTTTTCTGGTTATTACCTTATACATATCCTCAATCAAATCCATCATGCCAAAATAATCAGTATATGCCTGATACATTTCAATTGATGTAAATTCAGGATTATGCGAGCTGTCCATACCCTCATTTCTGAAAATTCGCCCAACCTCATATACTCTTTCAAGGCCACCAACAATAAGTCTTTTCAAGTACAATTCTGTTTCAATTCTGAGATACATATCTAAATTCAACGCATTATGATATGTCTTAAAAGGTCTTGCCGCTGCACCAATTTCCAATGTATGCAATACAGGAGTATCTACCTCCAAATACCCCAAGTTATCTAAGTAACTCCTGATTTCACGCAAAATCATACTGCGCTTTATAAAAGTATCTTTTACATCAGGGTTTACAATCAAATCAATATAGCGCTGACGATAGCGTATATCCTGATCCTTCAATCCATGCCATTTTTCTGGTAATGGTAAAAGTGATTTTGATAGCAAAGTGATTTTTGAGGTATGTACGGATATTTCGCCACGCCTTGTTCTGAAAACCATACCCTCAATTCCAACAATATCACCAATATCCCATTTTTTGAATTCGGCAAAGTTTTCCTCCCCAATGTCATTCATCTTAACATATACCTGCAATCTGCCAGTATTATCAGCAATATCAATGAAGTTTGCCTTCCCCATATCTCGCCAGCTCATAATTCTTCCAGCAATTGATACAGTCTTGCCATCCATCTCATCAAAATTATTTTTTATATCTGCATTTTTTGCAGTAACCTCAAATTTAGTTATTTCATAAGGATTTGCACCATTTTTAACTAAATCATCCAGCTTTTCAAGTCTTATTCTCTTCAGAATATTAATATCCTGTTCAACAACCTCTTCTGTTAAAATATTATCCTGATTTTCACTCATCAAAAAAACCACCTTTTATCATTAATAAAGGGTTCAAATAATTGAACCCTCACTATTCCATTTTATTATTTTGATATTTCCAAAACCTCATACTCTATTTCACCAATAGGTGCTTCAACAATAAATGTATCGCCAATTTTCTTCTTAATAACAGCTTTTCCAATTGGAGATTCATCAGAAATTTTTCCAACTGCAGGGTCTATTTCTGTTGTTCCCACTATTTGAAGCTTTTCAACCTTATCCTGGCCTACACGACGAATCGTTACTATTGAACCAACACCAACCTCATTAACGGATATCTTATCATCATCAACAACTTCAGCGTTATTAAGAGTATTCTCTAATTCAGCAATTTGAGCCTCTAAAATTCCCTGTTCATTCTTTGCCTCATCATATTCCGCATTTTCTGACAAGTCCCCAAATGCTCTTGCTTCCTTTAGTTTTTGAGCAACCTCCGCTCTTCTTACTGTTATTAAATGCTCTAATTGCTTTTCTAGCTTTTCATAGCCTTCCCTAGAAATTTGCTTTTTTGCCAT
>JAAYPV010000044.1 GCA_012519635.1 Clostridiales bacterium | reverse complement strand
TTAACCCATCCACGAGTCCCGCATATCCCGTATTCGTCATATTTATAATGATTATTATGCAAGATATTTAAGGTTGTAAAATTATTCCTAGCAAAGAAATCGTTCATTTTCTTCATGGAAGTCCACCAGTAGTCATGATTACCCTTAAGGATAATTTTTCTGCCTGGCAGCCTGTTTACAAAATCGAAATCCGCATAGGTATCCTCTAATTTCATCGCCCAAGAGGTATCACCTGCGAGAACTACTGTATCTTCTTCCTTAACATTATCAAGCCAATTTTGCTTTAAAAGCTGATGGTAGTCATCCCATCCGCTGAAAATATCCATAGATTTGTCAGGAGTTCCTATTGACAAATGCATATCTCCTAAAACATATAACGCCAATAATTCTCCTCCTACAATTTATTAAATTCCAAGCTTTTTCAATACATATTCCTTCATGTCCTTTTTTTCAACAGAATCTATAAACCTAATCTCTTTATCCTTTAATTCAGCAAGTGATTCAGGAATTTCAAATTTAGCAAGCTCATTTAGCCTTTCAATCATCTCATACTCATCAGTAATTTTATTCCCCTCATCAATTGCCTCCAAAACGCTTGCACTAAATTTATAAGGACTTGCAGTTGACGCAATAATTGTTTTAGTAGTGTCACCTGTCTTAGCCTTATATTCATTGTAAACCTTAACTGCAACAGCGGTATGTGTATCGCAGGTATAAGAATACTGCTCATAAATCGACTTTATAGTATCCTTTGTCTGTTCATCATCAGAATAGCCGGCATAAAACTCTTTCTGTAACACATTCTTGACATCATCAGTAACTTCATATTTTCCTTCACTAACTAGTGATGTAAACCATTCATTTATCTGTTTGTCATTTTCTCCTGTCAGATGGTATAAAAGCCTTTCTAGATTGCTTGAAACCAATATATCCATTGATGGAGAAATAGTAGCATAGAACTTGCGATTGCGGTCATATACACCTGTATTAATAAAATCTGTAAGTACATTGTTTATATTTGATGCGCAAATCAATTTATTAACCGGCAACCCCATTTGTTTAGCATAATATGCTGCAAGAATATTACCAAAATTCCCAGTAGGAACAACTATATTAATCTTTTCACCAAGCTCAATCTGGTTATCCTCTACAAGTGAGGTATAAGCTGAAATATAATAAACAATCTGTGGTAAAAGTCTGCCCCAGTTAATTGAGTTAGCGCTTGAAAAAATAAGTGACCTTTCCTCCAGCTTTTTCTTTATATCCTCATCAGTAAATATTGCCTTAACTCCGTTTTGACAATCATCAAAATTTCCCTTAATTGCACAAACGCCGACATTTTCACCATCCTGAGTGGTCATTTGGCGTTTTTGCATTGGACTTACACCATTTTCAGGATAGAAAACAAGTATCTGCGTACCATCAACATCCTTAAAGCCCTCAAGAGCTGCTTTACCTGTATCGCCCGATGTCGCAACCAAGATAACAATTTTCTTATTTAGGTTAACTTTTTTTGCTGATGTGGTCAAGAAATATGGAAGAATCTGCAAAGCCATATCCTTAAACGCACAAGTCGGACCATGCCATAACTCCAGCATATAGGTTCCATCAAAAAGGTGCGATATCTCAACAATGCTTTCATTTTCAAAATTATTGGTATTGTAAGCATTCTCGGTACAATATTGAATTTCAGTCTCTGTGAAATCAGTAAGATATTTCTTAAAAATATAAGCTGCACGATTGGAATAATTCATCTTTGCAAGCGTTTTAAATTCTTCAAGAGTTATCTTAGGAATTTCATTAGGAACAAAAAGCCCACCCTCTGCTGAAATGCCTTGAGTAATCGCAGTTGCACTATTAACATTTATGGTACTGTTTCGTGTACTTTTATAAAACATACTATCCATCCTTTTAAAAAAAAATATCATATCCAGTTGCATCAAAGGCATTGCTGATGTAGTTTATTTTTTCAACCCTGTTATTTTCAACAATTACCTCTGCTACATCAAAGCGTAGTTGTAAGTCCATAGGATTTTTACTGCAATAATCTGTTGCAGTTTTAATTATTAGGCTCTTTTTTCTGTCATTAACAGCCTCAAGTCCAGAAACCATACTCCCCTTTTTCCTTGTCTTAACCTCAACAAAGGCGATGATTTCATCATTCGTGGCTATTATATCAATTTCTCCACCTCTGATGCAATAATTACGCTTTACAATAGTGTAACCATGCATTTCAAGGTATTTACAAACAGCCATTTCGCCATAATTTCCAATTTGCTTCTTAATCATTTCTTTAACTTCTTCAAAAAACTGGTACGGTGTATTTCAGATATACCGTACTCCTCAAGCCTTTCATAATGTAATTTTGTTGGGTAGCCTTTATGCTTTTCAAAGCAATACTGAGGGTATTTCCTAGCCATCTTCAGCATATATCTATCCCTTGAAACTTTCGCAAGAATTGATGCAGCAGCAATGCTTGCTGAAATTGCATCTCCTTTTATAACTGTTTTTGCACAGCAGGAAATATCCGGACATGAGTTGCCGTCAACTAACACACAATCCACCTCAACTCCCAATCCTTCAACAGCTCTTTTCATAGCCAGCATTGTAGCTTGCAGAATATTAATCTCTTCTATCTCAGCAACAGAGGCAATTGAAACACAATAAGCCTTTGCCTTGTGAATTATCTCCTCATACAAAGCCTCCCGCTTTTTTTCAGAAAGCTTTTTACTGTCATTAAGACCCTCTATTACTACATTTTCATCAAGAATTACAGCGGCCGCATAAACATCTCCTGCAAGTGGACCTCTACCCGCTTCATCCACACCACATATAACCTTGTGAGTTTTCCTTATTTCATTGTCAAACTCATACATATCTGCTAAAACATTATTCTTCATTACTATCCCCACTTGGTGGAAACTCAAGCGAAATCCTACCGAGCTTTGCACAACGAAACTCATCAAGCACTGTAATCGCTGCACGCTCCGTATTCACTATTCCACCTGGAAGAAGCATACCACGCTTTCTTCCAACCTTTTCAAGCAGAACTTTACCGTCATCACCATTATCTATTTCAATTTTATAGCGTTCAACCAACAATTTAGGATACTTTCCACTTAAGGCTTCGAGTAGTTTCATGGAAACTGATTCAATATCAATAACATCATCCTTTATTGCACCAGTAAAAGCAAGATTCAACGCAACACTCTGATCCTCAAACTTAGGCCATAAAACTCCAGGCATATCGAGCATCTCAACACTCTCACCAAGACTTACCCATTGCTTTGTTCTTGTAACACCCGGCCTATCCTCAACCTTTGTACGCTTTGACTTTGCCATTCGGTTAATAAACGATGATTTCCCAACATTGGGAATACCAACAATCATAACTCTAATAGGTCTTCCGACCATACCCTTTTCTTTTCTCCTTTGAACCAAATCCCTAAGCAGTTGATTTTTTATCGCAGGCAAAAAAGCATTAACTCCCTTACCATTTTTACAATCCAGCGCAATAGCAAGAATACCCTTTGATTTAAAATAGCCAATCCATTTATCTGTTATTGTGTCATCAGCCATATCCTTTTTATTTAAAATAAGCATTCTTGGCTTTTCGCCAATAAGGCTTTCCATTTCTGGATTCTGACTACTCATAGGAATTCTTGCATCCAATATCTCAACAACAGCATCTACTGCTGATAAATTTGACTTTATCATCCTGCGTGTCTTTGACATATGTCCGGGAAACCACTGAATTGTTGTTATATTTTCCATAATCTCTCCTATAATTTAACGCACAACCCCTAAAGACTTAAATGGATAAATTCTAAAGACAACCTTACCCATTATTTCTTCAACGGGTACAAATCCAATTTGTGAATCTCTACTATCTTTTGAAGCATCTCTGTTATCACCCATAACAAAAACATACCCCTCAGGCACTGTTACAGGAAATCTGAATGCTCCCTCATCTCTAAATGTTGGCTCTTTAATATAAGGCTCATCAAGTTCAACATTATCAACATAAACCTTGCCTTTTTTAAAGTCAATATTAACCTCTTGACCGCCAACTGCAATAATTCTTTTTACAATCTTCTTTTCAGAACCATCAGGATTTATACCTCTAGTTTTTATAATATTTTCATGCTTCTCATCATATATATGACCATTTTTATTATTTATTATAACAATATCACCCTGTTTAGGCTCATAGAATAAATGCGATATAATAAGTCTATCCTTGTCATGCAAGGTATCGAGCATTGAAGGACCATCTACAGTTGCTATTCTGAATAAAAATGTAAATACAAGAGTAACAATAAAAATCGAAAATATTACCGATTCAACTAAATCCATCAAATCATCAAAAAAACTAGGTTTTTTTTCAAGACTCTTTTCAGTATCTACGGATACTTCATATTCTTCAGACATGGCTACTCCTTTTCTCACGGATAAATTTATGCCCCAAATCAATGTATGTTTTTAATGACCAAATAGCAAAAAAGGGACTTTAAAGTCCCCTATGCATAACATTTAAGCAACGAGGACATCCCCCAGCTTACTGCTTTATAATTTGTTCTTTAACCTTAGCTGCCTTACCAACTCTGTCGCGTAGATAATATAGCTTAGCTCTACGAACCTTACCGCTTCTTACTACTTCAACCTTTTCAACAGCAGGTGAGTGTACTGGGAATACTCTTTCCACTCCGCAGCCATGTGAAAGGCGTCTTACAGTAAATGTTTCGTTTATTCCGCCATGCTTTCTAGCTATAACTGTACCCTCAAAAACCTGTATACGGGTTTTATCGCCTTCCTTAATATTAACATAAACTTTTACAGTATCACCTACCGCAAATTTTGGCATTTCTGGCTTCATGCTATCTTGAGCAATCAGTTTTAATGCATCCATTATTTTCCCTCCTAATTTTTTCAGATATTCTTGCACTATATTTTCCAAAACAAAGGTATAATATTCAAAACCTTTTATGTGCAGCGGACTATCCGATTTAATGTCATTTTAATGGCATTAAACTCGTTATAATGAAAATCAGCCGAATTTTCACCACAACGGATTTCAAATGCTTTTTCATTCTACCATATATCGAAATAAATTGCAAGCACTTTTACAAAAATTCTTTACCATTACTGCAAATTATTTTCGTGCGTTCAATTTTTTTAACAAATCCTTCTGTTTCAGACTCATTTAGAAATGCCTCTAAAAACAGATTCGGGTTGAAATTTATTTGTGTTCCCGCTGGCAATCGCATATTAATTACAAGCCTGTCCACTTCAGCTGTTTTGGAAACAACCTCCACATTTGGCTTTATATCAACTGTTGTGACACCTTTTCTTTTTGTCTTTTTCTCTACAAGTATCTTATTCTTGCTCAAAAATTTATCCAATTCAGACAACAGACTTTCTCCGTCACCTTCAATATGAATATTATACTCTGCCAAAGCTATTTCAGTATGCTTTTTAACTGGCTTATAAACCATCAATACCTTTATACCCTCTGGCAGAACATTATTTAATCTTTCTTTAACCTCATCAAGAGGAATCTCCTCTGTCAGCTTAAGGTCCATAACCTCACAGCTGCTTTCAAAACCAAGTGATAAAGCCAAAGCAAACATTATATACACATGAGGATTATATCCTTCCGTATACCAAACCGGCAAGCCCGAACGCTTGAATATCCTCTGCATACACCTATTTAAATCCAGATGTGAAATATATTTTGCCCTACCCTTTTTCTCAAACACCACCCTTATTGGAGATGCCTGCTGATTTGTAATCACTCTATCGTATGCGATATTATAAGCCTGTTTTTTCTCTGATTTAACAGCATCCACCTTTTTATTATCAAAGCATGGCTGTCCTGTTCTTGAGATAACTCCACAGTTTGAACATTTTAAACGGCAATGGTCAGTTGTTTTCGACTCATGCGCCTTTAAATTCTCCTTGATTAGATAATCCTTAGAAATATAGTAATCGAGATGGTCCCAAGGCAAAACCTCATTAAATTCTCTTTTCCTATTCACATAAAAGCTAATGTCAATTCTGTTTTCATTAATCGAATCAAGCCATTTGTCAAATTTAAAATGCTCATCCCAGCTATCAAATTTACAGCCCTTTTTCCAAGCACTGTATATAACATTACAAAGCCTTCTATCTCCCCTTGCAAGCAATGCCTCAAGTATGCTGATATCTGAGTCATGTGTACTCCAGCGAATTTTTTTACTCTTGATAGAGGATACTAACAGCTTTTGCTTTTCTTCAATTTCCTCCTTTGTGCTTTGAGGTTCAAACTGAAATGGAGTAAAGGGCTTAGGTATAAATGTTGCAGTGCTTATAGACACCTCAACACCCTTACCCTTTGGTCTATTAGGCATTTCATAAAACAAATCAACAACTCTTTGTGCAAGCTCAGCAATGCCTATAATATCCTCATCAGTTTCTGTTGGAAGTCCTATCATAAAATATAGCTTTACTCTTGTATATCCACCCTCAAAGGCTATCTTGCAGGTTTTCATTATTTCCTCATCGGAAATATTCTTATTTATTACATCACGCAACCTTTGCGTCCCCGCCTCAGGTGCAAAGGTCAAACCACTTTTGCGTACCCTTTTTATCTTTTCAAGGAGTTCCTCAGAAAAGTTATCAATCCTAAGTGATGGCAATGAAAGATTTACATTGTTCTTTTCAGTATACTTAATAAGCTCTGTCAGCATTGTGTCTATATTAAGGTAGTCACTTGTGCTTAACGAAACAAGTGAAATCTCCTCATAACCAGTACTTTCACACAAGGACTTTACCTGATTGCATATAATTTCCGATGATTTTTCTCTGAACGGTCTATAAAGAAAACCAGCCTGACAAAATCTACAGCCCCTTATACAGCCCCTCAACACCTCTACAGATGCCCTATCATGCACTATATCAGTGAACGGCACAACAAATTCATCTGGGAAGAAAACCTTGTCAACATCTTTTACTATTCGCTTTTTCACAACATTAGGCGCATTGCCAATCGGTGCTACTTCCTTAATTGTGTTATCCTCATTATAGCTTACATTATATAATGAAGGTACATAAACTCCCTCTAGCTTTACAGCCTCATTTATAAACTCCTGTCTTGTCGCACCACTTTTTTTCATCTGGTTATACAAATCAAGAAGCTCGATAGTAATCTCCTCACCCTCACCTAATACAACTAAATCAAAGAAATCAGCTAAAGGTTCGGGATTGCAAGCACAAGGACCCCCTGCAATAATTATAGGATAAAGCTGCTCACCTCTATCCTTAACAAATATAGGCACTCCTGCTAAATCAAGCATATTTAGTATATTTGTATATGACAACTCATATTGCAAAGTAAAGCCTATGAAATCAAAATCCTTTATAGGCTCTAAACTCTCTAACCCATACAGCGGAATATCATTTTCCCTCATAATTTTCTCAAAATCATCATTTGGTGCAAATACTCTCTCACACCAGTAATTTTCCTTTTCGTTAATGAGAGAATACAAGATTTTCATACCCAAATGCGACATACCTATGTCATAGCTATCGGGAAAACAAAACGCAAATCTTACATCAACCTTATTTTTATCCTTTATAATACTGCCCGTTTCTCCACCTATATACCGTGATGGCTTCTGAACCTGCAGCAAAAGCCTTTCAAGCTTGTCTTTAAGCATATTATCCTCCATTTTTTAAGCATTCCATAAAGCATAATACTTTTATGGAATGCTCATATTACTGTTCCCTTTATATTTTACTACAAATTAATATTTTAATCAACCATTACCGATAATTTCAACCATAATTAAATAGGTTACTGTAATTATCAAGGTAAGGTTTATGATATGGTTAACTAATAAAAAAGCCAATAAAGCAATGGAAAGTATGCAGTTTACAAACCTGAGTACCTTTCTTGTTTCAGTAGTATCACCATTAAAATATTCAGCTATTTTTAGTATTAATGTTCCCCCATCAAAATTTGTATATGGCAAAAGATTGAACAATCCAAGAATAAGATTCATACTTGCAAAAATCTGTGCGTTTATTCCCATATCACTGATATAAAACATTACTCCCAAGAGAATATTGAGTGTCGCTCCACCTAAAATTATGATTATATCCTGATAAACAGGTCTGATTATACTTTTCTGTGGAGAAATATTTATTCCGCAAGCATGAAATCTAACTGCCCTAACCTTTTCCCCCAGCAAAAACATTGGAATGATATGTCCAACCTCATGTATTATACAAACCCATAGCCCATAAATAAAATTTCTTCCATTATCCAGAACACCCAACAAAGCAATCACTGCTAAAAAACTAAATTCAATATTAAATCTTACTTTTCCAATATAAAATTCTATCATTTTGCGACAGCACTTACATATTCAATAATCTTATCCACTGCATTAACAAGCACCCTATCCATATCAGCACCTGTATACTCCTTATATTTTAACAGTATCGACTGACTGATTTCTGGATAAAAAATATTCATCACCACAAATATTAAAATAAGTAGTACACAAACTATACATTGAGTAATAATAACCTCAGACAATTTTTCATCATAATAAACCTTTCGCCTTTTATTCTTCACCTGTTCAAGCAAATTCTCATCATAATATACTCCGTCCTGCATAATTACCTCCTAAATATTTTATACATTATTTTATATTCAAAAAAGCCGCAGATTATTAATAACCTGCGACTTTTTCATTAATTATAAATCTTGTTCTTTTTTAATGCCGAACATTAATCTAAGTATACCTGACAAAAACTTAGGGCTTTTAATTACAACAATTTTCATAATTACTCCTCCAATACTTTTCTAAAGAATTTTACCTCAAAGGCAATGCTGTGTATTATATTATATTCTTATAACGCTTTTTTGTGAGTATCTTTAGAAAAAATCACTAAAAGGAGTCCATTTTTAACTGTAATCGTTGCAAACTCATTCAAAATCTGATTACTAACTCCTAATGGGAAATCACTTGTAAGGGTTGCATTTTTAAGATTATATTTAAGACCCTCCGTTGTTATTCCATCAGTTTTATCAGAAATTGAAAGCAACGAAAAGTAATATCCCTCCCGTCTTGAGTATGTCCTTGTCCCCGAACCTTGCAGCATTATATAGTCATTATCGCTTATTATTCTGCCATTTCTGCCATGATTATATATATACTGTAATGTCTGAACATTTGCTATTGTATGATCAAATCTGCCACCTAAAGCACCATAAATACAAATATCAGTATATCCCTTTTCCAGTGCCAGTTTTACTGCAAGCATCGTATCAGTGTCATCTTTTTCAGCCCTGTATCTGATTACCTCAATATTTTTAGGGATTTCTCCCCCAAAGGTGTCAAAATCTCCAATAATACAGTCCGGAACAATCCCAAGCCTTTTTGCATGTAGATAGCCTGCATCTGCACATATCACATAGCTATCATCACTAATTTCAATAACCGAATAATTTAAGATTTCACTGCCTGAAAAAATATAACACTCACTCAAATTATAACTCCCATTCCTTAATCTTCTTTGCTTCCTCATACATATTACAATAGCTATTATGCCTGCTTTCTGCTATATCCCCATTCTTCACCGCATCTATAACGGCACAGCCCTTCTCCTTTGTATGAGAGCAGTCCTTGAACTTGCAGTCATCTGCAAACTGTCTAAATTCTATAAAGCATGAGCTAAGCTCTTCCTTTTTAATTATATCATACTTACTTGTTTCAAATGTAGAAAATCCAGGTGTATCAGCTATATAACCGTCATCCTCAAGCCTATATAATTCCGCATGGCGTGTAGTATGTCGTCCTCTTCCTAGCTTTTCACTTATTTCACCCGTAGGAATATTCAATGTGGAATCAATTGCATTAAGTAACGTTGATTTGCCAACCCCAGAATTTCCTGTAAAAACGCTTATCTTCCCTTTTAAAACCTGCTTTATTGCCTGAATTGACTCATCATTGCTATAATCAATAATAAATGTATCAATTCCAATCTTATGATATATTTCAAATATCTCCTCGCAGCTTGAGAGATCAACCTTTGTGATTGCTAAAATAGGCTTTATCCCTTTATATTCGGATATTGCTATAAACTTATCCAAAAGCAGAATATTTGGTACTGGCTTGCAGGTTGATACAACAAGAATTATCTGGTCAAGGTTTGCAACAGGAGGTCGTATAATCTCATTTTTTCGTGGCAAAAGCTCGGTGATAATCTCACCCTCAAACACCACCTTATCTCCAACATATGGAGTTAAGCCTTGTTTTCTAAACACTCCTCTTGCCTTACACTTGTATATTCCACTAGGGGACTCTACAAAATAGAGTCCCCCAGTTGACTTAATTATAATTCCCTTTTGACTTCTATTGAAACCTTCAGTCATAATGCTCCTTTTTACTTTATTATTCCTCTGAATCTCCGTCTTCTCCTGGTTCTGTAACAGGTGGGTCTGTTGCAGGTGGGTCTGTTGCAGGTGGGTCTGTTGCAGGTGGGTCTGTCTTTGTAGTTACAGGAGGTGGAGTTGTAACCTTAGTCGTCGTCTGAGGTGGTTCAACTGGCGCTGTTTCCAATCCTCCAACTGCTGCAAACGCATTTCTTGTATTTTCACTGATAACAGATACTACTCCTTCTTCAAAGTTAATCTTGAACACACCAATTTTTGCAGTAGCTCCTGTTGACGCGTTTCTCAATTCTGCCACAACCTCTTGTGTACCACTTCCCTCAACATCTACAGTTACAGAACCGGAAGTATATGCAACATTGATAACATCACTTTGCTTTATCAATGAACCATTTATATACAAGCTAAATATAAACCTTCCTGTTGCATCAGAAGGAATATTAAATTTAACATTAACTTTAGATGTAGCAGGAACTCCGTTACTTACCTGTAAGGTAATTGTTGTCTTAGCAGCAACTCTTGTGCCTGCTGAAATACTTTGACCAACAACTGTTCCCTCAGGCTCACTTGAATTTACCTCTTCAACCACAACAATCAATTCAAGTGTCTCCTCGCATTCCTTTCTTGCCTTTTCAATTGTCTTTCCAATTAATTTAGGAACCTCAACTTCCTTGCTATTACCTTGACTTACATAAAGAATAACTGTTGAACCCTTTTCAACCTCTGTATTTGCCTCAGGCTCTGTTTTAAACACATTATTCTTTTCCTCTTCCTCATTAGTTGCATACTGAATTGAAGCAACTAAGCCATCTCTTTCAAGCATTGCCTGTGCCTGATTAAAATTAAATCCAATAACATTAGGAACCTTAACCTTTTGCTTACCTTTACTTATCTTAACCTTTACTTCAGTTCCCTGCTTAACCCTTTTATCAGGCTCAATGTCCTGCCAGAATATTACATCAGCTTCATAATCAGAATATTCCGGACTTCCAATCATCTTTATATTCAATTTAGGATATTTTTGCTTTGCCTCGTCCAAAGTCATTCCTACCAAATTACCAACAACAATCTCTGTTTTATTATTCTTATTATTTGTTTCACTGAATGCTCCCTGAACTAATTTTGTAACAAAAAATGCTCCAACAAGTATCACAACAATTGTAACAGCTGACAGAATAGGAAAGAATATTGATTTTGCCTCTTCCTCTTCATATTCTACTCCGTCATCCTCTTCATCATAATACTCATCGTCTTCTTCATCATAGTAATATTCGCCATCTTCTGAATTAGGACTAGCTGGTACAACAGGCTTAAAAAATCTTGTTGCAGAATCAAATCCGCCACCAGCATTCACCCTTGATGTATAATAACCGAATACTATATCAGGATTTGTTTTAACCTTTTCAATATCTCTTATCATTTCAGATGCACTCTGATAACGCTTATTTGTATCCTTTTCAATTGCCCTCAAAATAATTTCCTCAAGACCAACTAAAATCTCAGGATTTAAATCTTTTGGTCTTTTTGCATTGCTTTGCATATGCATAACAGCTACGGATACAGGATTGTCCGTATCAAAAGGTTTTTGACCTGTTAGCATTTCATAAAGCATTATACCCACAGAATAAATATCACTTTTTGCGTCAGTCTCATCACCCATTGCCTGTTCAGGACTAATATAATGAACAGAACCTATAGCCTGATTGGTTGCAGTTTTGCCATCCTCACGAGCAAATTTAGCAATGCCAAAATCCATGACCTTTATTGTTCCATCAGTAAGCATCATTATATTTTGTGGCTTAATATCCCTATGAAAAATTCCCCTGTCATGGGCATGCTGTAAGGCTCTTAAAATTTGTATTATAAAATGTACAGAGTCTTTCCAATTAAGTATTTTCTCATTCTCCATATATTCTCGCAATGTAATACCATCTATATATTCCATTACGATATACTGGATTTTTTCTGTAAAACCTACATCATATATTTTAACAATGTTTGGATGAGAAAGTACTGCAATTGCCTTTGATTCATTTCTGAATCTCCTTAAAAACTCCTCATTTTCCGAATACTCTTTCTTTAATATCTTAATGGCAACTACTCTGTTATCAACTAAATCATGGCCCTTATATACATCTGCCATACCACCTACGCCAATAAGCTCGGTAATTTCATAACGGCCATCCAGCCTCTTTCCAATATTATTGTCCATTCTATCACTCCTGTATTTAATCAGCTATTATCGCAAGTGTAATATTATCCCTTCCACCCTTGCTTATTGCTAATTTTATTAATTCTTCTGCTGCCTTATCGACATCATTGTCATTAAGTATTTGAAACATCTCCTCAGAGCTGCAATACCCTGACAATCCGTCCGAACACAACATTAGCTTAAAGCCTTCCTCATGGTCTATTTCAAAGTAATCAGGCGTTATGCTTTTTTCAACGCCGACTGCTTTTGTTAACATATTTCGATTAGGATGAGATTTAATTTCTTCCTCAACAATATCACCGCGTTCAAATAACATTCTCGCATAAGTATGGTCATTTGTTATTTGTTTTAGGCCATCTTTCCCCATTATATATGCTCTACTGTCTCCTACACTGGATATATAAACCTTAGACTTTGTTACAAATGCTGCAACACAGGTTGTTCCCATACCATAGTCCTTATAATCCTCTCTTGATGAATTATAAACCTGTGAATTTGCTTCATTTATAGCTGAAATCAGGAGTGATTTGATACTGTCTGAATCAAATGTCGGTTGATATTTGCCGATAAATTTACTGAAAATTGCATCAATTGCTATTTTGCTTGCTTTTTCGCCTGAGCGCTCGCCGCCCATGCCATCACAGATTACCGCCAAGACATTGTCATACAACTCGTCCACACGAACTATATCCTGATTTTCACTTCTTGCAAGCCCAATATCCGTTGCACTGCTTATTTTCAATATCATCACTCCTTTACTTTATTTCATCTCGTCTTAGCTGTCCACAAGCAGCATTTATATCACTGCCAAGTGTCCTTCTTATTGTAGCATTTATTCCCTTATTTTTCAAGTTGTTCTGAAAATTATGAACATTTTTTATCAGCGATGTGTAATTTCGCTCCTTTATTGCATTTACAGGTATTAAATTTACATGACAATTTAAGCCTCTTAAAAGCTCCGCAAGCCTAAAGGCTTCCTCATTAGATGAGTTTACATCATCAATTACAGCATATTCGAATGTAATCCTTCGGCCTGTTTTTTTAATATACCTCCTGCACGCAGCAATAAGCTCCTCTATATTATATGTTCGATTGACAGGCATTATTTCACTTCTTGTTTTATTATTAGAAGCATGTAAAGAAACAGATAGCGTCAAGCCAAGCCTTAAATCAGACAGCTTATCGATTTTCGGAACAAGTCCACATGTTGAAACGGTAACATGACGAAGGCTCATATTTGAACCCTCTTTTGATGATAATATCTGTAAGAACTTTATTACATTATCAAAATTATCAAGTGGCTCACCAATGCCCATAAGTACGATATTTGAAATCTTCTTACCACTATCCTTTTCAGTTGAATATATCTGCTGCAGCATTTCTGACGGTTCAAGATTTCTGACAAAGCCTGCAATAGTTGACGCACAGAATGTACAACCCATCTTACAACCAACCTGAGTTGAAATGCAGATACTCATACCATGATTATACTCCATTAAAACCGTTTCAATATAATTTCCGTCAGAAAGCCGATAAAGATATTTTACAATATTATCTACGGTTGATTCAAGCTTTCTTGATATATTCAGTAGATTTATATAAAATTCTTCATTTAATTTTGTTAGTAATGTAGCAGAAATGTTAGTCATTTCATCAAAGCTTTCCACCTTTTTTATGTGAAGCCATTCATAAATTTGCCTTGCACGAAACTTCTTTTCTCCACTACTAACTAAAATTTCCTCAAGCTCCGCTAAACTCAGAGATAGGATATCCCTTTTATCCAATATATCACCTTATCTTTTTAATCTTTGAAATAAAAAAACCATCACTGTTAAAGTGCATAGGAATTATTGTTGCCTTATAGCTTCCAAACGGTTCACCGTAGTCCTCCAAAAAGCTAACACCTTCATAATCGTTATTTTTTGCCAGAAACCTGTCTATTATGTCATCATTTTCTTTTCTGTTAAGCGTACAGGTGGAATAGACCAACTCTCCTCCTACCTTTAGATACTTAACTGCATTTTCCAAAATTCCATACTGTATATCAGTTAGTCCCTCAAACTCCTTAGGGTTCTTATATTTTATCTCAGGCTTTTTTCGTATCACTCCCAAGCCAGAACAAGGTACATCGCATAGAATTTTATCCGCTAACGGAATATTCTTATCAAATTCAAGAGCATTCCCACTCATAGCCTTGATATTTTTTACATGCAACCTTTCTGTCCCGTCCTTAATAAGCTGAACTCTATTTTCATACATATCAAAGGCATAAACAGTACCAGTTCCATTCATAAGCTCAGCAATTGTAAACGCCTTTCCTCCAGGAGCAGAACATAAATCAAGAACTATTTCATTCTCTTTCACTCCTAATGCCATACAGCAAAGCTGAGAGGAAATATCCTGAACATGAAAATAACCCTTCTTAAATGCGTCGGTGGCAGTCACATCTCCACTCAAAGCCTCATAGCAATTTTCTATCAGCTCACTTTTTTTAAGTTCAATACCACCCATATTTTCTATCAGCTTTTCTTCATCTGCAATGATATTATTAAGTCTTATCGTAACAGGAGCTTTTAAAACAGAACTCTCAAGCACCGATATAGCTGACTCTTCATCGTATTCCTCAAGCAGCTTTTTTACAAGCCATTCAGGAGCAGAATACTCCAAAGAAAATCTTGCAATCTTCTCTTTCGGCAGCGAAAACTCCTTATTATCCCTTACAAAATTTCTTAAAACAGCATTAACAAAACCTGCTGCACTTGTAAGCCTATATTTTTTTACAAGCTTTACACTCTCATTTATCGCTGCACTATCAGGCACAGAATCCATATATTTAAGCTGATATATCCCACATCTTAGTATATTTAAAATACTTAAATCCAACTTATTAAGAGGCTTTTTACTATATTTTGAGATTATATAATCAAGGGTAATTTTCCTTTCAATTACTCCATAATAAAGCATAGAACAAAACCTTTTATCCTGTGGTTCAAGCTGTGCATTACTTAATGCATAATCCAAAACAAGATTTGAAAATCCTTGTTTATCAAATGTTTTATTCAGTAGCTTTATTGCCAGAAATCTAGCATTATCCATAAGCTACCTTTTCCTTCTGCCTGAAAGCAATATCAGTCTCAACAAACTCATAAGTGATGAGAATAACGCTGCAACATAGGTCAAAGCAGCCGCTGTTAATACTTTCTTTGATTGTGAAAGCTCCTCGCCATCAAGTATAAAATTATCTCTGAGGGTTGCTAATGCACGTCTGCTTGCATTAAACTCAACAGGCAATGTAATAGCCTGAAAGAAAACAACAGTAGTAAAAAGCAATATACCAAAGGTTATAAAGGGCTGTATGGAAAGAATTAGTCCTAATATAACTAGTGGTACCGCAAGACTTGAACCGATTTGTGATACAGGAATAATCGCACTTCTAATTTTAATTGGAGTATAACCCTGTGAATGTTGGATTGCATGTCCCACCTCATGTGCTGCTACTCCGATAGCTGCAACAGAACTGCTATTATAAACAGAATCTGAAAGTCTTACAACATTATTTCGTGGGTCATAGTGGTCGGATAAATTGCCGCTTACCTGTTCAATTCTGACATTATAAAGACCGTTATTATCTAAAATCTGTCTCGCAACATCTCTGCCCGTAAAGCCCCTTGCATTTCTAACCTTGCTATACTTCTGAAAGGTTGATGTCACATTTATCTGTGCTATTAATGCAAAAATAATCGCAGGTATTATAATTATATATGTCGGGTCATAAAAATATGGCACTTTAAATCCTCCTTTATATCTTAGTAATCCTATTCAAACTTTATTCCTGCAGTCAGCTTATTTCCTCTTAGGAAATCTTCTGTTTTCATTCTTTTACTTCCCTCTGGCTGTACCTCCAACAGGGTAATGCACTTTCCATCACCACATACAACAGTCAAGCTTTTTTCATCAACTATACTTCCACACTCACAACCAGAAACAACTCTGTCACATATTTGCGTACGATATAATTTTAATCTTTTACCGTTAAGTATAGTATAGCCTGTAATCGCCCTGATTTTATTATGGATATTTATTGCTGTATCTGAAAAATCAATCCTGCACATATCCTTAGTAATCATAGGTGCGTAACAGGATTTGCTGTCATCCTGCTTTTGAGGATTTAGCTTACCCTCCTTTAAAGCCTCTATGGTCTTAATAAGCACATCTGAACCCATTTCCGACAGCCTGTCATGCAATTCTGATACTGTTTCATTTATATCAATATCAGTTTCAGCAGTAATAAGCATATCGCCTGTATCAAGGCCCTCCTCCATAAGCATTGAGGTTACCCCTGTTTTTTTATCACCATTCATCACACACCACTGTATCGGAGCAGCACCCCTATATTTGGGCAAAATTGATGCATGTATATTTATACACCCATATTTAGGCAAATCCAAAATATGCTTTGGCAGAATCTGACCATATGCAACAACAATAATAAGGTCCGGATTAAGCTCTTTCAAAATCTTAAAGGCCTCCTGAGCATCATCACCTTTTTTTAGAGAAACTGGCTGGTAAACATCTATTCCGTGCTCTTGAGCAACAGCCTTGACTGGGGTAGGCTGTAATTTATACCCCCTACCCTTTGGCTTATCAGGCTGAGTAAATACTCCCACTACATTATCATCACTATCAATAAGCGCCTTCAAACATGGTACAGCAAAATCTGGAGTACCCATAAAAACTATATTCAGTTTAACCACTCCTATTCTTCATCAGGCTTAACAAATTCATCCACTAATCTTAAGAATAACTTTCCATCAAGATGGTCAACCTCATGACAAGCACATCTGCAGGCAAGCTCTGTTAAATCTATCTCATAAAAGTTACCGTTCCTATCCTGCGCCTTTAATGTGCAGTTCATAGGTCGTGTTACATATCCCCATTCCTCAGGACAGGATAAACACCCCTCTATTCCGCGCTGTTCACCACTTGTATTTGTTATAACAGGGTTAACGAGTTCAATCAGGCCATCTCCCACATCTATTACAGCAACTCTTCTCAACACACCAATCTGAGGTGCTGCAAGACCCAATCCATGAACCTTATAAAGCGTTTCTGCCATATCATCAAGCAATTGCCATAGCTTTTCATCAAATTTTTCAACGGGCTTGCAAACTGTATTCAAAATTTCATCTTCTTTAGTTAATATCTTTCTGATAGCCATTACAACAACCTCCATTAAATTTTATTATACTCCGATGTCGCCATTAATATCAGCATATACCACCACTCTTGAAAACTCTCTATGACTATATGTTTCAATTAATATCTGGCTTACAAACTTTCGGAATACAGCAGTGTTTTTGCATTTTAAAATCAATCTGTATCTATATTTTCCATTAATTTTTCCATATGCACACTTTACAGGTCCTAAAACTCTTAATGGAAATCCTATTCCTTCTGTCTTAATTTTATTCTGTATTATTTCCAGCATTTTATCTGCTGCATTTTGAACATTCTTTTCTATTTCTGAAGAAAGCCCAAGAACACAAATATCGCATATAGGAGGATTTATCAAGGCTCTCCTTATGCTTATTTCCTCATTATAAAATGTCTTATAATTCTGATTAGCAGCCAAATTCAAAACATAATGCTCAGGCATAAATGTCTGTAAACAGGCTCTGCCGGGCTTATCTCCACGACCTCCTCTTCCGACAACCTGAGTTATTAGCGAAAAAGTTCTTTCATAGCTTCTGAAATCTCCAGAAAAAAGCGCCTTGTCAACAGAAAGCACCCCAACAAGTGTTACATTAGGAAAATCTAAACCCTTGCTAATCATTTGAGTGCCAATCATTATATCATATTTTCCATCGCTGAAATCCCTAAATTTTTTCTCATATGCATAACGTGAAAAAGTGGTATCTGCATCCATTCGCAAAATTCTTGCATCAGAAAACAATTTGCAAAGCTCCTCCTCAAGCTTTTGCGTGCCAAATCCCATCTGCTTTAAATTTTCACTTCCACATTCAGAACACTTCTCAACCAGTCCACCTAGATATCCACAATAATGACACATAAGGCTTCCATTAGCCTTATGATATGTAAGCGGGATGCTGCAATTAGGGCAATAAACAGGCTTATTGCATTTGCAGCAGCTTATAATAGTATGATACCCCCTGCGGTTAAGCAACAATATACTCTGTTCCCCATGCTCAAGATTGTATCTTATCTCATGCACAAGCTGTTCACTGAACTCACTTGGATTACCATTTGCCCTCTCCTCATTCATATCAATCATAGTTACATTGGGCAATGGAGCATTGCTATATCTTTCATTTATCTCCAATAGCTTATATACACCCTTTTGAGCATAGTAATAGCTTTCAATTGATGGAGTTGCTGATGCAAGCAGCAATACTGCATTATGAGTCTTGCAACGCCTTTTCGCTACATCAACGGTATTATATCTTGGTGACGAATCGGATTTGTATGAGCGTTCGCCCTCCTCATCCATAATTATAATTCCAATGTTATCAAGCGGTGCAAAAACAGCACTTCTTGTTCCTATAACAATATTAGCCCTACCCTGCTTTATTCTTTTATATTCATCAGTTCTTTGTCCTAATGACAAATTGCTGTGCAAAACAGCAACAGTATCTCCAAAAATCTCTTGAAACTGATTTACTATCTGAGGAGTAAGCGAAATTTCTGGAATTAGCAGAATGGCCTGTCTTCCATTATCAAGAGTTTGGGCAATTAGCTTTTTAAAAACAGATGTTTTACCACTTCCTGTTACTCCATGCAAAAGAAAGCATCTAGGCTTCTCTTCTTTTAACTGAGCACTTATCTCATCAAAAACTGATTGTTGAGATGCATTTAAAACAATATCCTCAACTGATTTTGTATTTGAATTTACATTTTCCGGAATCCTAAATGTTTCATATTCATATTCTTCAATTACACCATTTCTTATAAGGTTATTTATAACTGCCTTTGTCACATTACATATGTAACAAGCCTCTTTGACAGAGGCTGAACCATTTTCCTCTAAAAGCTTTATTATTGCTCTTTGCTTTGGAGTAATCTTAAATGCCCTATTATCGGAAATATATTGTTCAGATAGCTTTATCATACTAATAAAGCTATCCTGAACATTCCTCTTATACTCATCTGTTTTAATAATTATTCCTTTTTCAATAAGCGAATTGATAACTCTTTTTTTATCAAGAGTAATAAACTCCTCAAGAATACTATCAAATTCGCTTTTTACATTAGTCCTCCTTAAAAGTGAAAGTACATTCCTTTCCTCTTCGGAGAGATTCCCTTCAAAAACATTCTCAGCAAGTGAATATTTCTCTTTAATTCTTATATTCATTCCGGATGGTACAATAGTTTTTAATGCGTCAAAAAAAGTACAGAATGTATTATCCTTAAGCCAATAAAGCATATCCATCATTTCTGAATTTAACAAAGGCTCATTGTCCACGACAGATAGTATCGGCTTTAACTTCATATCCTCATCAGTCATTCTTTCCAACGATAGTACAATTCCAACCCTTTTCCTATTCCCTTTTCCAAAGGAAACAATAACCCTTGAGCCAACTTTTATACTATCATTATACTCATCAGGCACTGAATAAGTATAAGGCTTATCAAAAGAATATGCAGTAAGGCTTACTGCTACTCCAGCCTTCATACTATTCAAATTCACCACCATCACATCCGTTTGCTTTAAATTGTCCCTACCTTAAAGTAAGCAGGATTAAAGTATTTCAGTCTTTTTCTTGTTTTTTTCCTTTTCAACTATTTTAAATTTACCTGCTGCTATTTCCTCAACAGCGGTTTTTACAGGCTTTTCTTCAAGAATAACACCATTATCATACAATTCATCTGCAATCATTCTTGCCCTTTTTGCCACTCCTATTACAAGTGAATAGCAGCTTTCATTCTTTGTAATCAATTGTGTAATTGCTGGTCTTAACATTATTCTGCCTCCTTTGTATCCACTTTAATCCTCTTTGTACTTAACTCTTCTGCTCTTATAATTGCTTTGAAATCCTCAACTGCTTTTTCAAGCACATCATTAACAATTACATAGTCATATTTATTTGCGTATTTCATTTCTTCCTTCGCCTGTGCAACACGAGCATCTATTACCTCATCACTTTCTGTCGCCCTTTTTTTCAGTCTTCTCTTTAACTCAGAAATTGATGGAGGTTTGATAAAAATAAACACTCCGTCAGGACATAGCTTTTTCATCTGCATTGCACCCTGAACCTCAATTTCAAGCAATACATTCTTTCCTCGCTCAAGCATTTCCTCAACCTGTTTTTTAGGAGTGCCATAATAATTACCGCAATAGGTAGCATATTCAAGCATACCACCCTTTTCGATAATATCCTCAAACTCATCTTTGGATATAAAATAATAATTTACTCCGTCAACTTCTCCCTCTCTTGGTGACCGTGTTGTTGCAGAAACTGAAAAATAATATGCATTATCCTTTAATACTTCTGATAATATAGTCCCCTTGCCACAGCCTGATGGTGCAGAAACTATAATCAGCAATCCCCTATTCTTCATCTTCCTGTGCCTCCTCATTACCAAAGCGTGCAGCAACTGTTTCAGGTTGCACTGCTGATAAAATCACATGATTGCTGTCCATAAAAATTACTGCACGAGTTCTTCTTCCGTAAGTAGCATCAATTAACCTGCCACTATCTCTTGCGTCCTGAATTATCCTCTTTATAGGTGCGGATTCAGGACTCACTATTGCTACAAGCCTAGATGATGAAATCATATTTCCATATCCTATATTCAGCAACTGCATAAGCTCACCTTTACTACTCTATATTTTGAATTTGCTCTCTTATTTTTTCAAGCTCTGATTTAAGATTGATTACAACCTTAGTAATCTCCATATCCTGTATCTTTGATCCAATTGTATTTATCTCCCTGTTCATTTCCTGCATCAGAAAATCAAGCTTTCTACCAACCTGTGTATCAACATCCATAAGACCTCTGAACTGTTCAATATGGCTGTGAAGCCTCACTGTCTCCTCATCAACAGAGGTTTTTTCAGAATATATCGCAACCTCAGTAAGTATTCTCTGCTCATCAATATTGGTATCCTGCAGAATATCACATATTTTATTATAAAGCCTGTTCCTGTAATTTTCCGTCAATACTGGTGCTGCCTTTTCGATTATTGTCACCATTCCCTCAACATTATTAAGATGATGCAAAACATCTTCCTTCAGCTTTTTACCTTCAGTTTCCCGCATTTCAATGAATTTATCCAGAGCCGACATAACAATAGGCTTAACGCTATCCCAGATTTCCTCTTCGTCCTCATTTACCTTTTGAACATTAAAAATATCAGGAAATCTTATGATTTCAGACAACTTTAAATCATCAACAAGATTCAACTCTTCATTAGCTTCCCTCAACGCTGTAATATAACCCAATGCTGCCGGCTTATTCACCTTTATCAACGAATCCTTACCTTCAAGATTATTTATCAATACAGAAACTTCAACCTTGCCTCTTGATATACGCCCCTGCAAGGTTGACTTTATCTTCTCTTCCAAATATCCATATGCTCGTGGAGTTCTTGATGAAAACTCATAAAATCTATGGTTAACAGAACGAATTTCAACTAGAATATCCCTGCCATTTATAACCTCCTGTGCCCTCCCATAGCCAGTCATACTTCTCACCATTCACATTCACCCCCATCAAAAAGTTTCTATCACTCTATTTTATCACCTTTTCTGCTTAAAATCAATAGCATTTTATAAATATATAAGACTATGCTTGTAAGTTTACAATTGAAGAGTTGCACTTTGAAAAAAGTAACGAATAGTAAAGGCTATGTTACAGTTAATTTGTGGGAACATAAGGCAAACTATTCTTAATTCATACCCAAACCATATAAGAAAATACTATATTCTAGATAGCGTATTCAAATTTATTTTAATTTTGATTCAAAGTCATATATTTTCGGCGACTCAAAGGCTAAAGAGAGAAAACTCTAGATGCTAAATTTACATATCATCTTCTACCATCAGCTTAGAGAAATCAAACGCTGTTTGGACTCACCTCAAACAGTATGATATAAAACATAAGCCTATCAAGCCATACATGCCGCGTGTCATAACATCAAGGTTGAGCGTTCTTGCAGAAAATATCACAAATGCTTTTATTCCACCCACAAATTCTATTCTTTCGGTGATTTCAAAAAACAACTACTGTTCACAATCGGAATCAACGCTTTCCCTATTGTAAACTGCTTTTTTACTGTTACATTTTTATACATGTAACTCGATTGACAGTTTTACAGATTATTTTTTTAAAAGTACTTGATTTTTTTTACCACTTGTGATATACTAAAAAAACATGAATGAATTTATCAATAGTACTACTGTCTAATATACTTGATGGGCTGCTATGTAAATCATAATAGCTAGAAAGAGGTGACTTACATGAAAAAAGGATTGCATCCTGAATTTAAGGAATCAACAATTACTTGTGCTTGTGGTACTGTTATAAACACACACTCTACTAAAGGCGATTTGAGAGTTGAAATTTGCTCCAATTGTCATCCATTCTATACTGGTAAGCAAAAGCTAGTTGATACCGGCGGGCGTGTTGACAGATTCAAGAAGCGTTTCAACATGGACAAGTAATATTACGGGGGCGGCCTTTGGTCGCCTATTTTACTTATATGTGCTTAGTATGTGCTTAGAACGGAGTATTTTATGGGATATCTTACTATAAAAGAATATGCTGAGGCATCCTTCATTGAGCGTCATTCAGAATTTATAGGTTATATTTCCCCGGTTAAAACCAATGATGAAGCTGTGGATTTCATTAATCAAATTCGTGCCAGACACCGCAAGGCTACTCACAATGTATATGCTTATATACTTAGGCAGGATAATATCACCCGATATTCTGATGATGGCGAACCTCAAGGGACTGCTGGTGTGCCTGTACTTGATGTTTTGCAGAAAAAAGGGCTCGTTGATGTATGCTGTGTTGTTACCCGCTATTTTGGCGGAATATTATTAGGTGGCGGAGGACTTGTTCGTGCATATTCATATGCGGCTAAAATTGCTGTTGATGCTGCAACAATTATGGATATGTGTGAATGCTACAGAATAAAGATTAATACGGATTATAATATGTATGGTAAGGTAACTTACATTCTTCCTGAATTTGAAATCAAACAACTATCCTCTGATTTTGCAGATAATGTTTCCATTGAATTATTAGTAAAAAAAGAACTTTTCAATGGCTTGCAGGCAAAATTAATTGATGCAACAAACAGTAAAATTGAAATTATATTGATAGAAGAGTCCTTTGAGGATTTTTCTTAGCATTTCCTTTCTAAAAAAAGAGGGAATTTTGTTTTTCTAGAGTATATATATTATAGAAGCTAAATCATGGGAGGATGTGATATTTTGACTGTAAGAGAACAAACTGAAAAAATCGAACTTGATACCTTGAGTAATTTCGCTTGTACTGCTGTACAATATAACAATCGTTCAAAGCCTGAGGAGGATTGTTCTTATCGCACTTGCTTTCAGCGTGATAGAGACAGAATTCTTCATTGTAATGCATTTCAAAGGCTTAAGCATAAAACTCAAGTGTTTCTATCTCCAATAGGCGACCATTATCGCACTCGCTTGACACATACTCTCGAAGTATCACAAATTGCCAGAACTATTTCAAGAGCATTAAGACTTAATGAGGACCTCACAGAGGCTATCGCTCTTGGACATGATTTAGGACACTCTCCATTCGGACATTCGGGCGAGGCTATTCTAAATGAAATATGTCCCTATGGCTTTAAACATTATCTTCAAAGTGTGAGAGTTGTAGAATATATTGAAAATGACGGAGAAGGACTTAATTTAACTCATGTTGTAAAAAACGGAATTGCTTGTCATACTAATGGAATTGCCTCTACAAGAGAAGGTAATATAGTAAGGCTTGCCGATAAAATTGCATACATAAATCATGATATTGATGATGCTATAAGGGCTGGTATTCTCACTCAATCCGATTTACCTCGAAATGTAATTGAGGTTCTTGGAGATACAAAAAGCAAGAGAATTACTACCTTAGTTTCATCTGTAATTGAACATGGAGCCGAAAGTATCGGTATGCATCCACATATAAAGGCTGCACATGATGAGCTGCGGAGCTTTCTTTTTGCAACAGTTTATATTAACTCTATCGCAAAAAAGGAAGAAAAAAAAGCAAAGGACCTTGTGGAACGTCTCTATATGTACTTTAAAAAGCACCCCGATAAGCTACCCAATGAATATAAGAAAATTATGGACCGATATGATAAAGACAGAGCAATATGCGATTATATTTCCGGAATGAGCGACGGGTATGCAGTGGATATTTATCGTGAACTATTTATCCCTACATCCTGGAGTAGGCGGTGATAACTTGGCTTTTTCTGATGATTTTATATATCAGCTTCAGCTTGCAAACCCTATTGACGATGTAATGAAATCATATGTGAACCTTATCAGACGCGGACGTAACTTTGTCTGCTCATGCCCATTCCATTCGGAAAAAACACCATCCTGCACCATCTATCTTGATACACAAAGCTTTTATTGCTTTGGCTGCGGTGCTGGTGGTGATGTTATTACCTTTATAAGAAAAATTGAAAATCTTGATTATGTCGAAGCAATAAAGCTTCTTGCTGAGCGTGCTGGACTTGAGGTTCCCTCCGATAAACAGGGAGAGCAAAATGCACGAATAAAGGCAAGAATACTTGAAATTAATCGTGAAGCAGCAGCATTTTTCTATAAATCACTTATTTCCGACCCCTCTAAATCAGGGCTAAAATATTTTGCATCACGAGGACTCGCCCCTCAGACTATAAAAAAATATGGTCTGGGATATGCTGATGACTCTTGGGACAAGCTGACAAAGCATCTGCTTTCACTTAAATTTAAAGAAGATGAACTTGTAACTGCTGGTGTATGCCTTCATAAAAACGGAAAAACTTTTGATTTATTTAGAAACAGAGCTATGTTCCCTATTATGGATTTGCGTGGAAATATAATAGGCTTTGGAGGCAGAATTCTTGGAGATGGTACGCCAAAATACTTAAATACTGCGGATACTCCTGTTTTTAAGAAAAGCCGTAATTTGTTCTCACTTAATTTTGCAAAAAATTCAACCTCAAACAGATTGATTTTAGCAGAAGGTTATATGGATGTAATAGCTATTAATCAGGCTGGATTTGATAATGTTGTCGCAACCCTTGGGACTGCACTTACCCCCGAACAGGCAAGACTTATCTCTCAATACGCTAAAGAGGTGATAATCGCCTATGACAGCGACGGCGCCGGACAGAAAGCTACTACAAAGGCAATAAATTTACTTAGTGCGGTTGCAGTAACGACACGAATAATTAATATGAAGGGTTCTAAAGACCCCGATGAATACATAAGAAAGTTCGGTGCTGCCCGATTTAAGCTATTGCTTGATAATTCAGATGGAGCAATTAACTTTGAATTGGAAAAATGTAAGGAAGGACTGGATTTATCTACTGATATCGGAAAGGTCGAATGCTTAAAGCGTATAGTAAAGGTTTTGTCACAAATTCACAATACGTTAGAACGCGATGTGTATATTTCAAAGGTTGCTAGAAGCTATGAGGTTTCAGCTGAAGTATTAAAATCCCAAGTTGAAAATGAAATATCTAAAACAATTAGAAAAGAAAAAAAGAACAGCTGGAAAAGTATTGTAACTAAACCACGCTTTAAAGATGAGATAAATCCTGAAGTAAGCCAATATCCAAGAGAAAGTAAGGCTGAGGAAGGTATAATTGCATATCTTCTACAACATCCCGATATGGTTAAAAGGGTGCTTGATTGTATCACTCCTGACCATTTCGTAACCAGCTTTAATAAAAGAATTTTCACTGTTTTATGCGAAAAACTCAATTCCTCGACAAATTTTACCTTATCTTTGCTGTCTGATGAATTTTCTGATAATGAAATGGGTAGAATAACGGGAATAGAAGCGAAACATAAAGATATTTTTTTAACGGAACAGGTTGTTGACGATTATATAAAGATTTTACACGATTTTAAAAATAATAAATTGTCCGATAATATTAATTCCGATGAGGACCTATTGAAATTAGCAAAAAGACTTAAAAATATAAAATAATCTTAACTTCAAGCCGCCGTTGAGGAAAATCAATTTTGGCGGAGAATGGAGCGTTTTTATGGCAATAGAGAAAAAAAATACAATTGATGAATTGATGGAGCAAGGCAGAAGAGAGGGAAAGCTTACTGCAAAAGAAATTACCGATGTCCTTGAGGCAATGAATTTTAACGTGGAACAGATGGATAAATTCTATGATGATTGTGCTAATTTAAATATTGAAATTGTTGATGATTTTGGTACAGGCACCTCCGATATGAAACTCGGCTTAGACTCTGGTTTAACTGATGATTTGGAGATGGCTTTATCCACTGATGGCATATCCCTTGATGATCCCGTAAAAATCTACTTGAAGGAAATCGGAAGAGTGCCTTTGCTTACTGCCGAAGAGGAAATCGAATTGGCACAGCGAATGGCTGCTGGCGACCCCTATGCAAAAAAACGCCTCTCAGAAGCGAATCTACGCCTTGTTGTAAGCATTGCAAAAAAATATGTTGGTCGCGGAATGCAGTTTCTTGACCTTATCCAGGAGGGGAATCTTGGACTTATAAAGGCTGTTGAAAAATTTGATTATACAAAGGGCTTTAAATTTTCAACATATGCTACCTGGTGGATAAGACAGGCAATTACAAGAGCAATTGCCGATCAGGCAAGAACTATACGAATTCCAGTTCATATGGTTGAAACTATTACAAAGGTTAAAAAAATATCAAGCCAGCTCTTACATGAAAATGGACATGACCCAACTGCTGATGAAATCGCAGCAAAACTTGATATGCCTGTTGAACGCGTTCGTGAGATTATGAGAATTGCTCAGGAACCTGTATCACTTGAAACGCCTATTGGTGAAGAGGAAGATAGTCATCTTGGTGATTTTATTCCAGATGATGACGCACCCGCACCTGCAGAAGCTGCGTCATTAATGCTCTTAAAAGAGCAGTTAAATGAGGTTTTATCAACTCTTACTGATAGAGAAGCAAAAGTTTTAAAGCTTCGTTTCGGTCTTGAAGATGGACGCTCAAGAACCCTTGAGGAAGTCGGCAAGGAATTTGATGTAACGAGAGAACGAATCAGACAGATTGAAGCAAAAGCATTGCGAAAATTACGTCATCCAAGCAGAAGCAAAAAAGTCAAGGACTTCCTTGACTAATCATTGCTTTGTTACATAACAACAAAAAGGGAGAGTTAATAATAACTCTCCCTATTTATTAGCATCATTCTAAGCGATTTTCATCACTTAACTAAATTAAATTTAGTACTCACTCCTAAAAAGTATTGCTTAATTGTAGGATAGTAAGATTTAATTTATATTAAACCATCGGTACCACCTTTTTCATTTTCATTCCGCTTTAATTTTAAATGACTTTCATCATTTAGCTTATGCTTTAGGCGGTCTCACTCCCATCATTTTAGATTGTTTTATGCAGTCTATAAAGTCCTTTCATAAAGCATCACTACTTTCATTAATCTGGAGCTAGAGATTTTAGCTTAGTACATCGGTACCACCTTTTTCATAGTTATTTCAATAATGATATGATTTTATCATTCAGCTAAGACTCTTGGTGGTCTCACTCCCATCATTTTAGATTGTTTTATGCAGTCTATAAAGTCCTTTCATAAAGCATCACTACTTTCTATAAACTTTGGAGTAAGAAAATATTTATATATTAGAACATCGGTACCACCTTTTTCA
>JAAYPV010000043.1 GCA_012519635.1 Clostridiales bacterium | reverse complement strand
CTGTTACAGTTGCCTCTGCTGAAACAGCACGCTTAAATTCACCAAAGGTAACCTTTGTTGTCGGAGTTAATGATGGAATTTTTCCAAGCGCTGAAAAACCTACAGGATTAATATCTGACAGTGATAAAGAGGTTTTGGCATCAGTAGGTATTCAATTATTACGTACTGCTAAGGATATGATATCTGATGAAAGGTTAGTTGTATATAAGGCACTTTCATCAGCATCAGAAAAGCTGTATTTATCCTATCCATTAACTGATAATTCAGGAAGAGGAAAATATCCTTCATTTATTATTGAACAGGTTGAGGAAATGTTTGATGGTGCTTTGAAAATGTATTCAGATAAAATGGGAGCTGTTTTTTATTCGAAAACTTTGAAATCAGCCTATTACAACTATGTTCAGGGATATGAAAAAAATGATGAGGAATATTTAAGCATAAAGCAGGTTTTATCCGAGGATGAATTTTATAAAACCAAGCTTGAGTTTTTAGATAAGGCAAGTAATAATCCTGATTTTAGGATAACTGAAAAGGAGCTTGTTAAGGGGATTTTTTCAAATAAGTTGAGAATATCTGCTACAAGATTTGAAAATTATAATTTATGTCATTTTAAATTCTTTTGTCAAAATGGCTTGAAAATTAGACAAAGAGTTAAAAAGGAGATAAACGCATTAGAAAAGGGAAATATCATACATTATTGCATGGACAAGTTACTCTCCTCATGTAAAACGAAAGAAGAATTTTATGCCTTAACTAAGTCACAAATAGTAAAGCAGATAAATGACTATGCACAGGAATATAAGGAGAAGGAATTAGGAGGAGATATAGGTAAGTCGCAGAGATTTATCGTAAAATTTAAAAAAACAGTAGAAGGAATAGTCGATTTAGTTTTACATATTCAGGAGGAGTTTAGGCAGTCAAAATTTCGACCTGTTAATTTTGAGCTGGAAATATCGGATAGACAGGGTAATGCACCAATCAGGCTTAAGACAAAAGATGGCATAGAGGTTATACTGACTGGAAAAGTTGACAGAGTGGATATGTTTGAGGACAACGGAAAAAGGTATATCAGGGTTATTGATTATAAGACGGGTTCTAAAAGCTTTTCACTGGAAAACCTTATGTATGGACTTGATATGCAGATGCTGTTATATCTCTTTGCTTTAATAGATGAAAATGGAATGTATGCTGGCTCAGTGCCTGCTGGAGTGCTTTATATGCCATCTGGAAATTTACAATGTGACAGTGATAGAGGTGACTTAAAAGACATAGCTGACAGGATAAATTCTCAGTATAAGATGAAGGGTGTTGTGTTAAAAAACAGAGCTGTACTTCAGGCTATGGAGGAAAGGATTGATGGCGTGTATATTCCAGCAAAGATTTTAAAGTCTGATACTGGTGAAGGAGAAATAATGCTTAATAAGCAACATTCAACATTTCTGACAGAAAAGCAGTTTAAAAGGATAAAAGAGCACGCAAACAGGCTTCTTACAGAGATGGCAGAGGGCTTGTATGATGGAGATATTTCTGCTAATCCACTGGTGTCTGGGAATTGGAGTAGCTGCAATTATTGCGATTACTGGGATATTTGTGGAAATGTACCTAATGTTCGCAATAGGGAAATGGTTAAAGATAAAGAAACCATGAATGAATTTTTGGGAGATGAGTAGTTATGGCAGGTAGATGGACAGGTGAACAGCAGGCTGCTATTGATGCAAGGGGAACCTCGATAATAGTATCAGCAGCAGCGGGAAGTGGTAAAACTTCAGTTCTGGTGGAGAGATTATTGAGGCAGTTATCTGATACGGAGAATAAGGTTTCAGCGGAGAAAATAATTGTTGTTACTTTTACAAATGATGCGGCAGCAGAAATGAAAAAGCGTTTGACAATCGGTTTGTCAAAGCTAATTGATGAACAACCTGATAATCGCTGGCTTTATGAGCAACAGGCAATGCTTCAGTACGCAAAAATCTGCACAATCCACTCATTTTGTTTTGATTTGATTAGGGAAAATATTCAAGAGCTGGATATATCCTCAGGCTTTAGAATCATGGAGGAGAACGAACAAAATGTTATTGTAAATAATGCGATTGAAACTGTTCTTGAGAGAGCCTATAAAAACACTTCTAATGAGATGGATAAGTTATACAATTATTTTTGCAGTAAAAGTGATGATGATTTAATAAAGGTAATTTTACAGGTTTATAAGAGTCTGGATAATGTACCGTTTTATGAGCTTTGGCTTGATAGGATAATCAAATCATATGATGTGAGTGAACTATCTGAAAATATATACATAAAAGAATATATTAAATATCTTTCAGATGTATGTATCGGTGCTTTACAGGATATGAAGGAATTGCTTAATCTTTCATATAAGTTGGATGATATAAGAGTTAGCAATTTAATAAATGATGAAATAACAATGTTTGAAAAATTGTTAGAGCAGTGTAATATGGAGAAAATTGTGATTCCAGATTTGCTTGCAGTAATAAGTAGTATTAAATTTGAGAATTTCCCGAGAAAAACAAAAAACTCAATTAATCTTGTAGAAAGAGAAAATTTAATGGAAGAGCGTAAGGCGTATAAGGAAGAGTTAATGCAAACACTTGGCAAGGCAAAGGAAATTCTGGTTTATGCCAAAGAGGATTTGCAGGCACATAGTGAAATAATCAAGAGTATGAAATATTTGATAGGTGAGGTTAAATCCGAAATTTGGTCAATCAAGGTTAAGAAAAATGCTATAGGATTTAATGATGCTGAGCAGTTGACCTTAAAACTCTTGACAGAGACAGACGGCGATGGAAATATCAAAAAGTCAAAGCTTGCAGAAGAATTATCTGAATTCTATAAGATAATAATGGTTGACGAGTTTCAGGATTCAAATAATAATCAGGACCTTATATTTAAGCTCTTATCACGAAATGGAACAGCGGATAGTAATGGGGATAATGTTTTTCTTGTTGGTGATGTTAAGCAGTCGATTTATCGTTTCCGTATGGCTAATCCTAAAATATTTATAGATACAATGAAAAAATCTACTCCTTACAATAGGGAAAGAAAGGGTGGCATATCCTGTATAAAGCTGAATAAAAACTTTAGGAGTTCTGCTGGGGTGGTGAATTTTGTTAACTTTGTATTTGAAAATATAATGTCACAAGCAGTTGGAGAGATAGATTACGAGGAATCAGAAAGGCTTGTGCAGGGGGCTGAATATCCTAAAAGCATTGCAAGCAGTACACAAATTGCATTAATTCCAAAGGATAAGGATGATAAAACAAATTATGAGGCAATTTATGTTGCAGAACAGATTTCAAAGATGCTAAAGGAAAAGTATCCAGTATGCAATAAGGACGGAATAACTGTCCGACCGTGTGAAATGCGTGATTTCTGTATTTTAATCAGGAAGAATAAAAATGCTAATGAATATGTTCAGGCACTTGAGGATTGTGGGATTTCAGCATACGCAGAGGAAACAGAGGGCTATTTAAAATCAAGAGAGGTTTCTGTTCTGCTTAATTTTCTGAGGGTAATTGATAATCCATTACTTGATACGGCACTTACATCTGTAATGCTATCACAAATGTTTATGATGACTGCTGATGATGTTGCAAAAATAAGATTGGTTAACAGGGAAACAAGTTTGTTCTCAGCCTTATGCGAAGGAATTGGTAGGAAATATGATGTGGAAAGTGATGAATATAATGAGCCGGTTTTTGAAGGGGAGTTATTGTTAAAGGCAAGGTATCTTTACGATACAATAAATGAAATGCGAATGTATTCAGTTAGCTACACACTGGAGGAATTAATTAGAAAAATATATGACAGTACTGATTTTCTTTCTGTAATGCAGTTATACAAGGATAGTGAAAAAAGAAAAGCTAATCTCAGGATTTTGCTTGAGTATGCAAAATCATATGAGCAAAGCACATCGGATACAACATCGAGTGGAATATCTGGCTTTTTGAGATATATTGACAACATTCAAAGATTAGGAAGTGATTTTAACAAAGCGTCAACAATATCTCCAACTGAAAATGTTGTAATGGTTAAAACGATACATAAATCAAAGGGTTTGGAGTTTCCATTTGTATTTTTAGTAGAAACTGATACTGGATTCAGCATTGAGGACAGAAAAAAACCAGTGCAGTTCAGTTATGAAAATGGCTTTGGATTTAGATTGCAAAATAAGGAAGAGTTGACGAAGTACACTACTTTACCATTTGAGGCAATAAGCAATATAAATGAGCTTAATTCTGTAAGTGAGGAAATGCGATTATTATATGTTGCATTGACAAGGGCAAGGGATAGATTGTTTTTAAGCTTCGAAATTACAGAAAATGAAATAAAAAAAGTTCAGAGGTATGCTAAAAGTATAACAGCAAATAATGGGGTAACAGAAAGGCTTGCAAGGTCTGCAAAATCAATGAGTGACTGGCTATTAATGTGTCTGATAGCACATAAGGACTCAGGTATGTTAAGGGATTTAGCAGATGTGAATGAATGTGTGCTAATTGATAATGGGTGTATGATGGATTATATTCGCTATGAACAACATAGTGATGAAAGTGATGAAAAGCTATCAGAGAAGAGTGAGGCTACAGCAAATCCGAAGATAACAGATAAGGTCCGTCAAAATATTAATTTCAAATATAATTTATCTGAATCAAAGCTTATTGCAAAGCTATCTGTTTCAGAGGTTTTAAAGCTTGGTGAGGAGGTTGAACTTACCTTAAAACGCCCTAAATTTATATCAGAGTCAACTGTGTTAACACCTGCTGAAAAGGGAACCGCATTGCATAATTTTTTACAATATGCTGATTTTAAAAAAGCACAAGCAAATATTGACATGGAGATAGAACGACTTATTTCAAATTCATATTTGACAAGAAAACAGGGTGATGCACTTAATAGGGACGCAATTGAAAGCTTTTTTAAATCTGATTTATTCAAACGAGTTGAATGCGCTAAGGAAGTTATACGGGAAAAAAACTTTATGATAAAAATTTCTGAGCTAAATTTAAGTAATGAGTTAGGTGAGATATATAAAAATACTGATGGTATGCTGCATGGAATAATGGATTTAATTCTTGTGGAGGAAGATGGACTTGTGCTAGTTGACTACAAAACAGATTTTGTAAAATCACCACAGGAGCTTATAAATCTTTATTCTAAGCAACTTGAATTGTATAAGAAATCGCTGGAGGTAATTTCAGGGAAGGAGGTTAAGAATACATATATTTATTCTTTTAAACTAGGGTGTACTATTGATATATTTTAAGAAAGTGTAGATAGTGTAAAGTTGATTTTTTAAAATAGTTTTCTTATTTTAGCTTTATAATTTAGACAGGGCTTAATACCTTGTTTTCAAGCTACTAAATAAATTTATTAATATAAATGATTCTTTTACACAAATTTGTATTATCAAAAAACAGTTATTCAAAATGAATAACTGTTTTTTGTTGACTTTTTCGATAAATTAATATATTATTAGTATATTGAATCTTTTTTCATAGGAGTTAAATTGTGATGAAAAAAAGAAAAAAAAGAGGAAGAGTAAGAAGAAGGAACAGGTTTGTTTCGTATGACTATACAATAAGCTATTCGAGAATATCCATTACATTTATCTTGATTATAATAATAGGATTTGGATTTTACTGTATAGCAAACAAGGAAACTGCTAAGGAAGTAATAAAAAGTAAAGATGATGTCGAATTAGAAGGTGAAATTGTAAGTGAAGTAATGGAAACTACTGTTGCTGAAACTGAGCCAGAAATAATAGATTTATATGCAAAACCTGCGCTAAATAAAGTTACAATTGGGGATGAAGTATTTAGCAAAAATGCTGTGCTTATTGACTTATCTACGAATCAGATATTGGCTGATAAGAATTCAAATGAAAGGATTTATCCTGCTTCACTAACTAAAATCATGACTGTTATAGTTGGATTAGAGATGGCTGAAAATTTACAAGATGCCTATATGATTCCTGAGGATATATTTGGGTATTTATTTGAAGCTGATGCTTCGACAGCGGGTTTTCAGCCAAATGAAGAGGTTAAAATTATTGATTTAATGTATGGTGCAATGCTTCCTTCAGGTGCTGACGCAACCATAGCAATTGCACGATGTATTAGTGGTTCAGAAGAAGCATTTGTAGAAAAAATGAATGAAAAGTTGATTGAACTTGGTATTGATGGAACCACTCATTTTACAAATACCAGTGGATTGCATGATGACAATCATTATAGTACAGTTGCAGATATAGCAGTAATCTTTAATTATGCATTAAAAAACCCGACATTTCGTCAGATATTATTAACAAGAACATATACCTCTTCACCAACAAATATTAATCCTGATGGGGTAACTATGACAAGTACAATGTTTAATAGGATAAGTGGCAACGAGGTTGAAGGAGTTACTATTCTGGGTGGAAAGACGGGTTTTACTGACCAGGCAGGTCTATGTCTTGCAAGTATAGCAAATAAAAATGGTAAGGAGTATATGCTTGTAACAGCAAATGCAAGTGTTGATTGTGGAGTTTATTCTGCAAATACTGTGGATGCTATAACAGTATATGGTAATTATTTAAGCTGACAGAAGGGAGTTTAACATGAGAAAAAGCGTTAACCTTTCAGCTATAATCATACTTTTGTTTGTATTAATTGCTTTGATTTGGGGAGCAGATGCAATAGTTAGAGCATTAAGAAAGCCTAAATCCGGAAATAACAGTGCACATATAAGCAGTGCATCATCTGATGTAACGGATATAACAACTGATGGAGTGGAAACGGGAATAACAGAAAGTGAAGTTACATCTGTTACTGAACCAATTAAAGAGCAAAATTATGATATAATACAGCTAAATAAGAGTGATATATCAAAGGGAAAATTAGTTTTAGTCAATAAAGATAATAAATTTACAAAGGATATTTCTGATGAGCTGACCAGCTTCAGGGGAAAGAAAAATGAAACCTATCGTTTAAAGAGCTATGAATTGTTGTCGAGAGATGAGGTAATAGACTCTTTAAACTCAATGTTTTCAGATTTTTATGATTATTCATCGCTTAAAAATATTTTAATTATATCATCATATATTGCACAACAGGATAATGATATGTCCACTGCATACACTGTAAATATTAGACTTTTAAATGATGATGGTACAAACTTGCCTTTTACAGGAACAGGTGAGTATAGCTGGGTAATTGACAATTGCTATAACTATGGATTCATTGTTCGTTATCCTGTTGAGAAATCAACAATTACTGGATTGGATGACCCTTCATATTTAAGGTATGTTGGACAGCCACATTCGTTGATAATAAAGCAAAATAGTTTTTGTCTAGAGGAATATATTGATTTTCTAAGGAATTATAGCTACGATAATCCATTAGAGTATGATAATTATAAAATTTACTATGTAAAATCCACTGGTGAGAATACGGAAGTAAAGGTGCCAAAGAACAGCACATATTATATATCTGGAAATAATGTAGATGGGTTTATTATTACAGTTAATATTAGTAATGAATAAAAATAAAGCAGCTTGAAATGCCAAAATGCATTCAAGCTGTTAGCTTTATTTTTTAGATTGTATAGTTTCATAAGTGGGTGGTTCATCAATGGATTTCTGCCACTCATCAAACCTATTCATAACCTCAGTATATGTATTCTGACATATCTCAGGATAATTATCCCCATAAAGATTCTTTACAAAGTCAAACCCCTTTGTAACTGCATTCCGAAGTAATTCTAATTTGGAATTATCTCCTCCTGCAAGAGCCTTTGCCATATTCATAATTCTTTCTGCGACAGCATTAACCCCATATTCGCCGTCTTCAGAAATTGCTATTTTAGCCTTATCAATTGCTTCCTGCGTTACATTTAAATCAACAAGTGAAACGCTTGAGCCGTCAATCGAAGGAACATAAACAGAGAGTTTAAAGCTATTTGCTTGTTCAGAAATTAAGCTTTGAATCATCTTTTGAAATGCTTCAATTCTCTGCTGCTCAGTTTCTCGAATCTGATTGAGAATAGTTTCCCTTGAGTAGATACCTGTGTCATTATCAGATGACTTTACAAATTTGTCCTGTACTGTATTCACTTCTTCAGTTGGTACTTTAGTGGGTACATCCTCAATAGTTCGACTATTCTTTTCAAGCTTTACACTATTTTGATTGAAAGGAGCTTTTAAGTTTGGATATTCTGTAATAACATTCATAAAAATCACACTCCTAAATCCCTAGAAACATTAACCATGCACTTAACCCCAGAATTTATTAATATATCCCAATAAAGATTATACCACTATAATATATATCGTACAAAATACCAAATAGTTAAGTGTTTATTTGGATTAATGTCTAGGATGTGACATAACTGTAAGCATTGCTTGAATGATAGCCGACATAATTGATGGATTATCATAATTATTAACGATATCCTTTACTTCATCTTCATCTAAAATCATGTATTTTGGTTGGATTTTATTGAGTGCAAGTGCAGCTACATCCTGTCGGCATTTGTCACACTTACAGCAATTAAATTTATTGAAAGCCATATCAAGCTTACTGGCTACGAGTTCCTCCATTACATTAACCATAATAGTTGTTTTTCTTTTAACAAAGCTGTTTTTTTTATCCCCTGAAGACAATAAATCTGCCGTGCTTTTAACAGTAGCATTTTCGCTTTGTTTTTGAGATATTTGAGATTGCTGTGAAGGGGAGGGTTCGATTTCGGCCGTAGGTGCTTGATTAGCTTCTTTATTTTTATTTATTAAGTTAGAAGGCATAATTTTATTAAACATACTCTCTTTGTCGATTTCGTTTTTTGTTTTAGCCATACTCAATCACCTTTCTATATAGTATTTAAATCCCGTTTTCAGACAATTCAGATACAAGTGAAAAAAAGTCTTTAACCCCTGTGCTATATCTTGCATAGCTTGTGATATCACATTGAAGTGATTGAGCCTCAGATAATGCTATGCAATTGCGAATATAGGTTTTAAACATAGGAATATTTAGATTTTTAGAAATTAATTCTGCAGTACCATAAATCTCCTTAGATAAAATAAAGCGGGGATTAAAGCGATTTAAAAGAATGCCTGCAATTTTTAGGTCAGGATTGCAAGCGTTTTTAACATGTTCAATAGTTTCATAAACAAGAGCAACACCCTGAAGACTAAAAATATCCGGAAGCATAGGAATTATAACATAGTCTGCAACGGCAAGTGAGTTTACAGTTAAGATTCCAAGTCCCGGAGGTGAATCGATTAAGATATAATCATACATACCTTTAAGAGAATCTAATGCTCGTCTTAAAATGAACTCTCTTCCATGTCCTGTAAATTCAAGTTCAATACCGCTCAATAATATATTTGAAGGAATAATATCAGCCATACTGCGATGTTGGATAGCAAATGAAGTTTTTATTTCACCTTTAAGTGCTTCATAAATAGTGGCTGAATGCTCCGTATCAGCGCCCATGCTAAATGACAAATTTCCTTGAGGGTCCATATCAATTACAAGGACTTTAAAGCCTTGTTTATGCATTACTGCTGCAAGACCATTTACGATAGTGGTTTTACCCACACCGCCTTTTTGAGTCATAACAGAAATTATTTTAGTCATTTATTCGATATGCCTCCTAGTGTACAATATTCGTAAATTATTATATCAAAATAAATAAATGTTTACAAGTATAATTTAAAATTAAAAACAATTATTCCTTAAATTTTTATGAATTAAGGTATTTAGTTTTTACAACTTGATACGAATAAGTAATATAGGAAAACTAATTATAAATTTAAGTATAAACACTCGACTGCAAAAGGAGATGATATATATGGATATGAAGATTCGTCCTGCAAATGGATTTAACAAAATAAATTCAGTTTCAAGTTCCAAAATAAAAAGCAGCGATGTAAGTACGCAAAGCTCAGTTACTGCAATGAAAGCTGACAAGAAATCAGATATCATTACTATAAGTGCAGAAGGAACATTTCAAGCTGAACTTGACAGAGAAATTAAGGATATTTCTGAGGAAATAAATGAGATTAGCTCTGATGAAAAAATCAACGCAATAAAAGAACAGATTACTAATGGAACATATTTTGTTTCATCTGAAGATGTAGCTGACGCTATATTAGATAAGCTATGGTTCTAGATATAGTTTTTAAGAGGTGAAATTAGTGAAAAATTATGAGGATTTTTTCAGCTTTATGAGTGAGTATGCTGATTTATTTGATGAAGTCGCAAAAAAAGAGGAGCAGAAATTTAAAGCCTTATGTTCTCGTGATTTATCAAAATTAAACAGCATACTCATTGAGCATCAGAAAACTGAAAAAATGATAAATGAATATGAAAATAAAAGAACGGCACTTAATGAAAGATTAGGCTTTGGGGATAAAACATTCAAGGAAATAATTGATGGTGAAGAAGGACAGGAAAAATCGGAGTTATTAGCTATTTATAATAGATTAAACAATTCGGTCAAGACTACAAAATTATATAATGAAAAATCGTTGGAATTTGCAAAAATTAATTTAGAGATCATTGAAGAGATTAAAGCAAGCAAGGATATAAATTCTCAATGTTATGATGCAAAAGGCACAACAAAAACTTCTATAAGTGAAAAGCCTGCATTTTTGAATGCAAAAATATAAGCAAGGGAGGAAGTTATAGTGAGACCCACGTTTCTAGGATTTGAAGCATCAAAATCAGCTTTATTTGCAAGTCAAAAAGCTTTAGATATAACAGGACACAATCTATCTAATATATCCTCAGAGGGATATACCAGACAAAGAGCCGTTCAGGTTGCAGCATCAGCGGGAAGCTATAATTCACGATATAGTCTCAACATAGTAACATATGGCGGTATGGGTACAAGAGTAAATGGTATTGAACAGATAAGGGATACAAGGCTTGACCAAGCATTTAGAAATGAATATTGCAATACAGGTTATTTTGATCAGAAATCAGCAATGCTTAGTGATATTGAATCAGTTCTGCAGGAATTGGATTTAGGAACTGATGGAAATGGTTTTGGCTTGCGTTCAGCTATCGAAAAGCTATATAAATCCTTAGAGGATTTCTCATATAATGCGAGCTCTGAATCCCACGCGAATATTGTTGCATCATCATTTGCAAGCACAGCGAAGCTTTTAAATCATATGTATATTAGTCTTGAAAATTCGGCACAAGAGTTCAAGAATGATTTAAAGGATTCTGTAAATGAAGTAAATCTCATACTTGCTAAGATTGCGGATTTAAATAAAAGTATCAGAAACTCAATGATTGCCAATAATTACAGTGACCAATTTGGTCCAAATGAACTATTGGATCAAAGGAACTTGTTAATTGATAAATTGGCTTTATTTGGAGAGGTAACAGTTAAGGAAACTTCAGGTGGTATGATTTCAGTTACTCTTGGAGGACATACTGTTGTAAAGGATGAAGAATGCGAAAGAATTAATTATTTAGAAAATAAAAATGGTACTGTGTCCTTAAGATGGAAGTCGAATGGTGAGGAAGTATGTTGCAATTCAGGTTCATTAAAAGCCTATGTTGAAGTATTAAATGGTAGGGGTACAGCTCGAAGGAATTCAAATGAATCACCAGAAAGAGGCTACTTGTTCTATATGGACAAGTTAAATTCATTTGCAAATATGTTAGCTGATGTAGCAAATACAACTATTCCGCATGAGATGGATGAATTCGGGAATGTATTAAGCTATAAAAAGATATTGGTTGCAGATTTGGGTGAAGGTAAGACTTCAACAACATTACCTATAACAGCTAAAAATATAACAATTTCTGATGAATTATTGAAGGACTCTTCATATATAATTTATGATAAGAACAGCAACGATAATACATACATATTAAGTATGCTAGAGCAGCTTATGAGTGATAAGCACCAATTTGAAACGGTAGGAGACAGATTCACTGGTACTTTTGAGGATTTTATCGCAGATTACTGTGGAACATTGGGAACAGATGTTAATTATAATGCAGAGCGTTTAGAATCTTCACTTAATATAACAAACGAAATAATCAATACAAGGGATTCTGTTTCAGGAGTAAGTGAAACTGAAGAAACAGTTAATATGTTAACTTACAGTAGAGCATTTCAGGCAGCATCAAGAATGATGACAACAATGGATGATTTGCTTGATGTTATTATCAACAAGATGGCTATATAGGAAGTCCTAATAAATTTATAAGGAGTTGAATCAGGTATGAGAGTAACTCAAAGCAGTATGTCAAGAAATTACATAAACAATCTTAACAATACACTTTTAAGATACAATAAATCTATGGACAAGGTATCAAGTGGCAGAAGATTTACAAAGATGTCAGAATCAGTTGCTGATGGCTCCAGAGCATTGCGAATAAGGGCACAGCTTTATAAAAATACTCAGATGCAGAGGAACCTAAGCTCAGTTCAGGAAGAATTGAATATAGCTGAAACAAATATGATGTCTGTTAAGGGAGTTCTTGATACAGCACATGAACAGGCATTGAGGGTTCAGAGCGGTATTACTGAAGCTGATAATGAATATCAAATTTACAGTTCATTATTTAATTCATATAAGGATCAGGTTTTACAGTGGTCTAATGCAGTATATGGTGATAAATTTATATTTGGCGGAACAAATAATGGTGGATATCCATTTACAATTAATGACGGTGGTGAACTAGAGTATAATGGTGTTAATGTAAATGAAATTTCTAAAGATGCAGATGGAAATTTTGTTTATGGTACACCGCCTAAAAAGGTTCCATACAGTGATGATATTTATGTAGATGTTGGTTTAAATGTTTCAGTTAATGCAGGAAAGCTTGATAAGAAAACAGCATTAAACATATCTGTTTCGGGACTTAATGCATTTGGCTATGGTACAACGAATGTTGAATATCGTTGTACAGATGGTACTATAAAAAATTTTGAAGTTCCAAATAATATTTATGTAATCTTTGATGAAATGGCTAAAGCATTGGATGCAAGGGATATGGACAAGTTTGCCGCACTTGATTTACAGCTAACAGAGCAATCGAGAAAACTAATGGTAGAAGTTGCTGATATTGGTGTTAGGGGTAATTACCTGTCATCAACTCTTTCACGCTATGAGGATGAGGAATTAACCTTAATTGAAATGCAGACTAATGTTGAAAAGATTAATGATGTAGAGGAAATAACAACGATGAGAAGTCATGAATACTCATGGCAATTAACATTGCAGTTTGGAAGCTCATTTTTACCTAAATCATTAATGGATTACTTAAGATAATAGGCTTAAGTTAGATTGAATGGAAACGAGGTGGTTTTATGCAACTGATAAAAATTAAAAATATTCCTGCTGAATATAAATTTAAAATAGAAAATGCAGCACTTGTAAAGGCAGAAAACAGTAAAAAACAACATAGTAGCAACTGTTCGGATATTAAATCAAAGGGTAATAAGTCGACGAGCGATAAGATTGATTTAAATGGCAGTATAAAACCATCAGTAATTGAACTAAACAAACCATTATTAGAAAATAAAAATGGTGATAATGTTAATGCAAAAGCTGTATCAGAGTACATGAAAATCAAAAATATCATCAAAGAAGAAGTCGGTACTAAAGTTAACAATAAAAAAATGGATACTATTGATGATACATTTAAGCTTGATGATTTTAACTTTGAAAATATTGCAGAAAGTATCCAGAGTGAATTGGATGCAGGAGAAAGTGAATTGGAATATATACCAGCAAGCTTTGGTGTTGAGGTAATCAGCAAGCCTAAGGTTGAGATTGAGTATATAGGGGGATATAATTATGTACCTCCAAGTTCTTCACCGGATTATGAAGAAAGCGAAGAATAGAAAATAATTTTGTCCTTGCATATTAAAATTGTGTGGGGACAAATTAGTTTTATAGTAAAATATAAGGATATTAAGGAAAAGAGGGACATTTTATGAATATTATCACTAGGGATTTTGGTGAAATTGAAATTAACGAAGAGGATATAATTACATTTACACAGCCGGTAATAGGTTTTGATGATTATAAAAAATTTGTTATTTTACATGACGAAGACACACCGAAGCAAATCGCATGGATTCAATCAGTAGAGGAAGCAGGCTTATGCTTTATTGTTGTTGACCCTTTTACAACAGTGAGTGATTATAAATTTAATTATCCAGAGTCGGTTAAGCAATATTTAGGTGATGGCGAATATGAAGTATGGCTTATAATGGTTGTATCTGACGATGTAAAGAAATCAACTGTTAACTTGAAAAGTCCGATACTTGTTAATCCTGGAAACAGAACTGCTATGCAATTAATTTTAGAAGAGGATTATCCGATACGTTATCCACTTTTTGAAAAGAAAGGGGATAAGTAAAATGTTGATATTATCAAGAAAAATAGGAGAATCACTTATAATCAATGATTCAATTGAGGTTAAGGTTATAGATGTAAATGGTGATAAGATTAAATTAGGCATAAAAGCGCCAGCTGATGTAAAGGTTTTAAGAAGCGAGTTGTGTCAGACTGCTGAGGCAAATAGGGATTCAGCAAATTCCAAGAATAATAAGCAACTTATAGAATTTATAAGGGATCTAAAATAAAAAGAGCATGGTTATATAGACCTCTACTCTTCGGACTCATCTTGATTTGTTTCGTGATTGCTGCTATCAAGAATATCTTTAAGGACATCTTGAATATTAACACGAATGAAATTCATTAATTCTAATATTGCAGTATCATTTATCATGGTTATCTGGCAGTCATATCTTGCCTTATCACCGAAAACAAGGCTGTTTTTATTAGCCAAGATTTTTATTGCAGAAGGTTTATTAAAAATAGGTTCATGTATTTTTATGGTTAAGGGAGAAGCCCAATCAAATTCTAATTGTGATGAATGGAAGGTTAACTTCTGAGTTGATATTGAAGTAATTATGCAATCTACCGGTTTTCTTGGTGACTGAATTGCAAATGCTTTTGTTTTTGGTGAATCAAGCAAGACTTCAGCATTAATTTTAGTGTCAATATCAAGCAATTTTTCTGCATCAGGTAAAAGGGTGCATTTAACGGATATAATTCTTAAAAGCTTTTTAGACGAGAGATAAACCTCACCAGTAAAGCTGAGGATATCCTGTCCATTTTTACTACAAATAATTTTAACAGTGGCACCTATTTTAATTAATGGAACAAATGTATTAGTAAAATCTACAGATTTGTTTTTTAAGGATATTGATGCGAAGCCATATTCAAGCAGAACATCATTATCTGACAAGAGCGTGGCTTGATAATTATTTGTAAACATTGCAACCTCCTAAAAGATAAATATATTAAGTCGCATAAAACTTTTCTATATATTATAACTTATTTTTATGAACATTTAAAGTGCAATAATTAATAATCTTTTATTTTTTGGCATTAGGAGGATTTTTAATGGAAAATGAAATTATAAACAGGCTTTATGAACTTTTAGAACAAAAGGAGAAACTGTTTCTTGAATATGAAAAGGAATCATTAGCCTTGTTAGATTGCGATATAGATGATATGGAAGAGCATATAAATAATCGTGGTAAGTTATCTGTAGAAATAGATGAAAATGAAGAGCAGATAAAAAACATTAGCAATAATTATGAATATGGGTTTATAAAGCCTGTTTTAAGCAATTCGTGTGATAGAAATCAACTTTCGTTAGCGCATATAAAAATCTTTGATAAAAGCCAAAAAATTTTCAGTATAGTAAATCGTATAAGCAGAATCAATTGTGAAATTGAACAGAGAATTATTCTTGAACAGGAGGCCTTGCTTGAAGAAATAAAGCTTATTAATTCAGGACAAGAGGCTAAGGCTTCTAAATACTCGGATACTGTCTCGGATGGTTCTAAGCCTTATATTCCCGGAAAAATAAAATCCATATGACAGGTATTGATTTTTTGGTGAAGTTACCGATATATATAGTGAATAGCAAACATAAAATGTGCAAACGGAGGAGATAATAATGCAAGTTAATTCAAATACAAATACAAGCACATATACAAACGCCGCTTATAGTAATGCAGGAGCAGCTGGAATTGTTTCAGGACTTGATACTGAAGGTATGGTAAAAAGTATGCTCCAGCCTATTCAAACTAAAATAGATAAACAAAAGGCGCTACAACAGCAACTAACATGGAAACAGGAAATATACAGGGATATTATCACTAAAATTAATGATTTTCAAGATAAATATTTTTCATTAACATCTGATACATGTTTGCGTTCAAATGCTTTGTTTAATACAATGAGCACCACTTCAAACTCTTCAGCTGTTAATGTTTTAAACAACAACAGTGGCTTTGATGGTTCACTTTCCGTTCAGGTCGCACAACTCGCTTCGGCATCAACATTAAAGTCAGGTAAACTAAGTGGTAGTATTAATATTGATGCAAGCAAGATTAATTTTGATACAGAAGGTACAGCTACAATTAACATTACTCTTGACGGAGTAACAAAGCAATTTCAATTAGATGCTGAAAACACAATGGAAAAATTAGCATCAGATATCTCAAAATCATTTGGAAGCAGTATTAAGCTGACTCAGGATGGTGATAACTGGACAATAACAGCAGGTATTGGTCAGGAGGTAGTGCTTTCAGGAAGTGGTTTAAGCAATTTGGGCTTTGATTCTAGGATAAACAGTGTTTCAACAAATGTTGGTTTAACTACAACACTTACTGATTTTATGGGGGTTAAATCAGATTACTCCTTTGAAATTAACGGTGTAAAGATTGAACTAAATGGAACTGATACGATAAAGGATGTAATTGATAAGGTTTATAATAGTGATGCTGGGGTATCACTTACATACAATTCAATTACCGATTCGTTCACACTAACATCTAAAAATACTGGAAAAGGTTTTGATATAAATGTAAAAGATGAAAACAGGGTGTTTGCAGAGTTGTTTAAAGGGGTTGTTGAAGATGGATTTACTGAATACTCCTTTAATGAAAACACAACTAATCCAGCATTTAAAGCAGGTACAAATGCAATAGTATGTATAGATGGAACACTAATGGAGAGGACATCAAATATAATCAACTATAACGGATTTAAATTAGAACTAAAGGATGTAACAGGAGATTATATTGATGCAGATGGAAATGTTTATATCAAACCTGATGGAACACTTGCTGATAAAACTGGTATAGAAAGAAAGGCTGAAATTACATCTTCAAGGGATGTAGAAAAAATAACTTCTACTATAAAATCCTTTGTAGAGGATTATAATAGCTTAATTGCTGACTTGAATAAGTTAATTCATGAGGAAGCTACATATAAAAAATATCCTCCTCTCACAAATGACCAGAAGAAGGAAATGTCTGAAAGTGAGATTACTCTTTGGAATGAGAAAGCAAAGACAGGACTTCTTAGAAATGATTCCTCAATATCAAGCTTTTTAAATGAAATGAGACAAGCGATGTATAAGAATGTAGGCTCTACATATGTTCTTTCACAGATTGGTATTGATAGTAGCAGTGAGTGGAAGGATTATGGTAAACTAACCGTTGACGAAAAGAAATTGGAAAAGGTACTAAATGAGAATCTTGAAGGAGTATTGGAATTATTCAATGGAGCTAATGGTTTGGCTGGAAGATTGAATGATATATGCAATAAAACTGCAAATAAAAGTTCAGCTTCACAAGGCACACTTGTAAAAGAAGCTGGTGTAGTAGGTTATGCTTCAGAAAAAAACAATGTAATTTATAATAAACTTAAGCTTATTACAGACAGATTAAAAGTATTAAGCAGTGTTTATGATAAGAAAAAACAAAGCTATTGGAACAAATTTAATGCAATGGAAACCCAATTAAACAGTATAGCTGAACAGGGCAGTTGGCTTCTTAATTTTACGGGTAATTAAATATAATAAAATATTGGGGGTGTAATCATGTCAGCAAATCCATATCAAGAATATAAAAAACAAGCAGTAATGACCATGACACCAGGTGAAATGATTATAAAGCTATATGATGAATGTTTAAAAATGCTTAATGCAGGTATTATTTATATTCAAGAGAAAAACATAGAAGCATGTAATAATTCATTGAAAAAAGCACATCAGATATTAAATTATATGAAATCAATATTAAATAGAGATTATGAATTATCAAATGAACTTGCAGCTTTATATGATTATTATGTCAGACGGATTATCACTGCCAATATAAAAAAGGATATTGAACCTCTTGAAGAGATAATACCTATGATAACAGATTTAAGAAATAGCTTTTATGAAGCGGATAAGCAGCTAAGAGCAGCTAAGAAATAAAGTCTTCCTAAAATAATATTAAAAGCGTTTTGTAGTGAGTGTCTACAAAACGCTTTTTACATTAAATTAGCTTAAATATATTGTACATTACAGGTGAGGAAATACATTTTATCTAAATAATTTTAATGATTGAATAATAAAAAGTAAATAAAAAGTGTTATTTTCTTGACAAAGTGCACTGTTATAATGTAAAATGATAATGATAAATATCTGAAAGGAATGATAAATTAATGGGGTTAACCTTAACGGAGAAAATCCTTAATGCACATATTGTTGATGGTGAGCCTGTTAAAGGCACTGAAATTGGTATAAAAATTGATCAGACTCTTACTCAAGATGCGACTGGTACTATGGCATATCTGGAGTATGAGGCTATGGGTGTTCCAAGAGTAAGAACAGAACGCTCAGTTGCTTATATTGACCATAATACATTACAAAATGG
>JAAYPV010000042.1 GCA_012519635.1 Clostridiales bacterium | reverse complement strand
TTAGGTGGAGATGATATCTTTATTATAATTCCCGGAAAAAAAGCTATTCAATATGCTGTAACATTGATTGATTTATATAATAAGGAATCTGCAGAAACTTTAAGCGAGGACAAGACCCAGAAATCTACACTGTCAGTAGGAGTGGCTATTGGTAAAACCAAAATGCCTATTAATATTTTACTTGAGGTAGCTAAAGGGGAACTTAAAAAAGCAAAGCATTTGTCTAAACAGCAAAAAGATGATTGTGGCAGCTTGTCATATGTGATAATGGATTCATATGTAGCTGATGAAGCTTTGGGGGAAAAGAATGGCGTAAAAAACACTTTGTTGCCTTTTTCACATGATGTTGCTTGTAAGGTTCTTAACTTTGTTAAAGAAATTAAAACAACAGGGGAGTATGGCAAAACTAAAATTCAAAATATTCTAGATGCATTTGAAAATGCTGAAAGTATTGAAGAGGCAAATTTATACTTGGAATATATGAATGCAAAGCGAAAAAAGAATGAAAAAGCAATTGAGCTTAAAAATATTGACCCATATGAAATATGCGGCGGCTATTATAAGAAGGGTAATGTGTACTATTATATATGGCGTGATATTTTAGATTTACTTGAATTCACTGAATGGGGTGACGCTAAAAAATGAAAAAAACATATGAGATAAATGTAAAGCTGCTGTCTGCATTACATATTAACAGCGGAGTTTCTTCTGATGGTAGAAGGCTTTTCGTAACCTGTGGCGGTAAACCATATATTCCAGCAACATTAATAAAGGGAATAACAAGGGATAATTTTACAAAACTGCTTAAAACATTTTCAAATGAATATAGTGTAGACAATTGCGATTATGAGGTGGAAAAAATATTTGGCAAAGAGGGATTCCAGAAATCAAGAATAATCTTTGATAATTTATATACTAAAAATGAAACAATAGTTGATACTCGTGCAAATATTTCAATTAATCGCTATACACGAAAGGTTAATCATGGGGCATTAGTTTTTTCAAAGGTAGTATCACCATTTGATAATAAGCATGATAATATATGCTTTAATGGTGAATTTGCACTGTATTTTAATGATGATAAATATATTCCTCTGCTTATAAAATCAATTGAAATGATCAAATGCTTAGGGTCTGGCAAAAGCAGGGGTCTTGGATTTGTGGAGGTGATGGTTAGTGAAAAAAAGAGTTGATTTTTTGCTTGAAAGCAATGTTATGACGGGTGGAGTCAAGCTGAATAATAACTTCCTTATTTCAACGGATTATATAAGCGGTGCAGTTGTGCGTGCTGGATTTGCAAACGATATTTTATTTGACTGTAAACATTATGATGAGATTTATGATGGTAGAAAGCATATTGTTGCATATAGGGGCAGTGAATGTGAAGGTTGCAGTAATGTGAATATTTGCAAGAATTTTTCAGATATGTATTTCTCATTTTTATTTCCTAAAGATACAGCATATGCACCCTTGACAATGAAAACATGCAAGGCTTATGGTACTGAACATTTGGTGCAGGATATAATTTTTAACAATAATAGTATAAAATGTTCAAAATGCAGTGATGGAATAGGCCGTATGGAAAATATGAAGGGGCTTATAAATGTTAAATCATTAAAGGAGTATAAGGTTAAAAGAAATATTTCAACACATACGGCGATAAATTATGCTACAAGAACAGCTAAGGACGGAAGTCTATTTCAGATTGACGCAATAAAAAGGGGCGAAATCTTTTCTGGAATAATTGATGATAAGGATTCGGGTCTGCTTGAGGTCGGCAAAATAATCTACATAGGCAAATATTCCTCAAGTGGATTTGGCAAAATTAAAATACATGGCATAAGTGATTATCAAGCTGAAGATATTGAAGACAGGATTGATAAGTTTAACAACAAGAAGGATAAGATTTCAATAGATAAGGATAAAATAGATAAGGATAAGCTATTTTCCTCAATTCTGTTCCGAAGTGATGCAAAGATATTCGATAAGCAGCAACTGTCGGATAAATCTCTTACAACAGAAGAATACAAGGAGATATGGAAAAAAGCAATATTTGGGGATAATGATATAATCCATATAGAAAAGGTGTTTGCACAAAATTTCCTTTATAGTGGATATGACACTTCGATTGATACCTCAGGTGATAATGAAAATTGGCAAAAGGATTCAGAAGTACATACACAAATGGGAACAACGGTTTTGATTTCTTTTGATTTATCTCAAAGAGGTAGGGCTATTGAGTTGCTGAAGGGAATTGAAGAAAATGGTGTTGGAAACGACACAAACGCAGGATATGGACAAGTTGAAGTCTGCAGTAAACTTCACATGATAGGAGTGG
>JAAYPV010000041.1 GCA_012519635.1 Clostridiales bacterium | reverse complement strand
CTTTTAGATTCACTTAAAAACATTACAAAAAATGAATACACCATTTTCCTTAAAGACGAAAGAATTAATACTACAATCACTAAAGACGGAGTAAGACAAATTGGCACAAAGCTAAACGCTGAGGTAGCCAAAAAGGTTTTAAAGGAACAGAAAGTACATAAGGGCGAAGTTGAATTATTCGGCAAAACCTATATGTCAAAATATGAACCTATTTTAGATTCTAACGGCAATGCTATCGGAATTTTATTTACTGGAATAGATATAGAAGATATTAGAGCAGGACAAGCAAAATCAATGTTGACAATTCTGTTTATGTTGATAGTTGTATTTATTATCGACATTTTTTTAGCAATCAGAATGGTTTCAAGAATTATTACAAAGCCTGTTGGTGCTGTTACAAAAGCAATTACTAGACTTTCAACAGGTATGCTTGATATTTCTATTGATTACAGATCATCTGATGAATTGGGGGCTCTTGCTGATGCCTTGAGAACAACAATAAATACGCTTAAGCTGTATGTTAGTGATATTTCAAACAACCTTGAACTGATGGCGTCAGGAGATATGAGCCACGAAATTACTCAGGATTACATAGGCGATTTTATTCCAATCAAGAACTCTCTTGTGAAGATTTCAGAATCATTAAATTATTCCTTGGGTTCAATTGCCTTAGCTGCAGAGCAGGTTAATTCAGGTGCAGAACAGGTTGCATTGGGAGCTCAGACTCTTTCACAGGGTGCAACAGAACAGGCAAGCTCAATCGAAGAGCTTTCCGCATCAATTATTGAGGTTTCTGCTCAGGTTGGTGAAAATGCCAAAAATGTTCAAAAGGCTAATGAATACATCTCTGACGCTGAAGATGGCATAAAGGTAAGTAATACTCATATGCAGGAAATGCTGAACGCAATGAGTGAAATAAACGAATCATCATCACAAATCGGCAAAATTATTAAGGTTATTGATGATATCGCGTTCCAGACAAATATCCTTGCATTAAATGCTGCTGTTGAGGCTGCAAGGGCAGGTTCAGCCGGAAAAGGCTTTGCCGTAGTTGCTGACGAGGTAAGAAACCTTGCTTCAAAGAGTGCCGATGCTGCAAAACAGACTACATCCTTGATTGAAAACTCTGTTCAAACTGTTAAACGAGGAACAACAATTGCCGAAGAAACAGCTCTTGCATTGGAAGAAGTTGAAAAGCAGACGACTATGATTGTTTCCACTATTGAAAAAATAAACGAGGCATCCAAAGAGCAAGCTAATGCATTGCACCAGATTACACAGGGTATTGACCAGATTTCTGCTGTTGTGCAGACAAACTCTGCTACATCTGAAGAAAGTGCCGCTGCAAGTCAGGAGCTTTCAGGACAGGCCGCAACTCTTCAGCGAGAGATTTCACAGTTTAAGTTAAGAAAGATTTCCGAACAAAAGGGTATTTTTGATGATGAACCCGTTCCAAAAGAACGCAAAAGAAAAATCAATCTGGATTTAGATGATGATGATTTTGATTTATCAAAAACTCCTCCCCCAAGAGTAAAGAAAATTGACTTAGGTGACGACAAGTATTAACGCAAAAGAAAACAGGGTTGAATTTATTTCAGCCCTGTTTTATCGTAAACACTAAAAATCCATGCCTTAAAATTAAAAGGCATGGATTTTTGTTAAAATGAGAACGCACAATAGCACATTCTATATCATAAACCTAAAACTATTAATTAAGCTGTTACATTTAATTTTCTTGCAAGTTGAGATTTCTTTCTTGCTGCACATTTTTTGTGGATTATTCCATGGGCTGCAGCCTGGTCAACCTTCTTGATAGCAAGCCTTATAGCCTCTTCCCTAGCAGGATCGTTATTAGTGATTGCTAGTTCAGCTCTTTTCAAAACAGTTTTAAGATTAGTTCTTCTTGACTTATTAGCCAAAGCCTTAGTCTTATTAACCTTAATTCTTTTCTTAGCAGATTTAATATTAGCCATTTTTCGGACACCTCCCTATAAAAAAATGCGGGTTAATTTTCACATAAATATCATGGTCACCGTCGCCAATAATAATCATGTTTAACAGGATAATAAAAATAAAAGCAATAAAAATATGGTACTTTTATTTTTATTACAGGTAAGATGAGCACCTGTATTTTAAGCATAGAAAACCTATGCTACAAGCCTATTTAACATTTTATCATTTTTACTTCAAAATTGCAATAGTAAATTTAAAATAATATCACGAATTTTTTCACTCTTTTTTGTGCATACTGATTGAAAAAAGAGGAGAATTGCTATGAATATAAGAACAGACCTTGCCTTAGAGGGTGTTTCGTCAGCCAAAGTCCATGAGGGCATTTCACAGACAAGAAGAGGAAAAGCATTTAGAATTACTGAAATATGCATAAAGGAGGATAAGTACGGCGAGCCTATCGGTAAGAGAAAAGGCAGGTACATTACCCTTGAGGGAGAAGCCTTAAGCCGATACTCCGATAATTACAAGGAGATGACATTAGAGTTTGCAAATGAGCTAAAAGACTTTATCCCCGAAGGACAAATTCTTGTAGTAGGGCTTGGAAACAAGGATATAACACCCGATGCACTTGGACCACAGGTATCCTCACAGATTCTTGCTACAAGACATTTGCGTGAAGAGCTGTCCGATGAGGACGAATTTTTGACAGGCTTGCGACAGGTAAGCGTGATGGCTTCAGGAGTTTTAGGTCAAACGGGAATTGAAACTGCTGAAATAGTGCATGCATTGAGCGAGAAAATTACTCCAAAGGCTATTATTGTAATAGATGCTCTTGCCTGCTCCGATATAAAGCGTCTTGGAACAACAATACAACTTTCAGATGCAGGTATATCTCCTGGAAGCGGTGTTCAAAATAAACGCAAGGAGCTTTCATACCAGACACTTGGAATTCCTGTAATTGCAATAGGAGTGCCAACCGTTGTTGATATGCACACCATTGTTCAAGGGCTTACAGGCTATGCTGTTAACGAAAAGATGCCAAATATGATGGTTACACCGAGAGATGTTGACAAGCTGATTGAGCGAGCTGCAAGACTTATTGCCTGTGGAATTAATCTTGCTCTGCACCCACAGATGACCTTTGAAGATGTTGAAAGCCTTGCATAAGTGCCATAAAATAATAAGTCTAAAGGATTCACCTTTGGACTTTTTTATTGCGTAGATATAGGTGTTTTAAGTAAAATTTTACATAGTTTTAATTGACTATTTATATATATAAGATTATAATAAAAATAGTTAGGATAATGCTTAATACATATTAAGGGGTATTATTATGAGTAAAAAAATATATGATAATAGAGAATTATCATGGCTTAAGTTCAATGAAAGGGTGCTGGAGGAGGCAGAGGATAAGACCGTCCCCCTACTTGAAAGACTAATGTTTGCTACAATTTTCCAAACTAATCTTGATGAGTTTTTTATGGTTAGAGTCGGCTCCATATTTGACCAGATGATAGTTGATAAGGAATATAAAGAGAATAAAACAAAGATGACAAGCCAGCAGCAGCTTGATGCAATATTTAAAAGAGTTCGTGAAATTGAACCTCAGAAGGACGAGGCATATAATAACATTATGCAAAAGCTTTGTAAATACGGTATAGAACAGGTTAAATTTGAAAATACAACGGATAAGGAAAAGGAATTTCTAGAGCAATATTTTAAAAAGGAAATTCGTCCGCTCATTGTACCACTTGTGCTGGATAAAAGAAATCCTTTTCCTTTTTTAGCTAATAAGGAAATTTATGCCGTTGTTCACCTTGAGGGTAAGTCAAGCACTAAGCTAGGCATAATCCCCGTTGACAGCTCATTTGAAAGAATGATACCTCTTGGCAATAATGGTTTAAGATTTATGCTGATTGAGGATTTGATTCTCCATTTTGCACCAGGCGTTTTTAAAAACTACAAAACAATAGACAAGGTGCTTATCCGTGTAACAAGAAATGCCGATATAACCGTTGAGGAGGCCCTTTTTGACCAGGAGGTTGACTTCAGAGATGTTATGGAGGAGCTTGTCAAGAAAAGAAAAAAACTTGCTCCCGTAAGAATACAGCTTTCAAATAAATTTAGTCAAATCTCATTAGATTATTTATGCAAAAAATTAAATCTTAGTCCAGAACAAATTTTTTACGCCAATGCACCACTCGATATAACCTTTTCTTATAAGTTTGCTGAGCTATGCAATAACGAAACGCTAAGATTTAATAAACTCACACCCCAAAAACCAACCTGTGTTGCGTTGACAAGACCTATGATAACGCAGATAAAGGCAAGGGATATGCTGCTTAGTTATCCTTACGAAAGTATCAAGCCTTTTATAAGACTGCTAAATGAGGCAGCTACTGATAAAAATGTCGTATCAATCAAAATTACTCTTTATCGCCTTGCAAAGAATAGTCAGGTTATTGAGGCTTTAGTTAACGCTGCTGAAAACGGAAAACAAGTGCTTGTACTTGTTGAATTAAGAGCAAGATTTGATGAGGAGAATAATATCGGCTGGTCAAAGCGCCTTCAGCGTGCTGGATGCACAGTAATATATGGTCCGCAAGACTTGAAAGTACATTCAAAGTTATTGCTTATTACAAGGAAAATGAACGATAAGGTGGAATACATAACTCAAATAGGTACGGGCAATTATAATGAAAAAACAGCAGCGCTTTATACGGATTTTTCACTTATGACAGCTAATACCCAGATTGGAATTGAGGCAAACAGGGTTTTTGAGGCGCTTTCAACAGGAACACTTGTTGAGCAATCGGAAAATCTTCTTGTAGCACCACTTTGTCTGCAAAATCGCGTGCTTGAAATGATTGATGAAGAAATAAGATATGCACAAGCAGGTAAGCCTGCCTATATCGGTCTTAAGCTTAATTCATTGACAGATAAAATCATAATAGACAGATTGGTTTCGGCGTCTCAGGCTGGCGTCAAGGTTGACCTTTTAATAAGAGGAATATGCTGCTTAATTGCTGGTGTAAAGGATTATACTGAAAATATTACAGTTACAAGCATTGTGGGACGATTTCTTGAGCATAGTCGTATATATGTTTTCGGAACAGAGAATCGGCAAAAGCTGTATATCAGCTCTGCGGATTTTATGACAAGAAATACATTAAGGCGTGTTGAGGTGGCTGTTCCTATTCTTGACTGCAAAATAAGAAACAGGATCTGGACTATGTTTAAAATAATGCTTAAGGATAATGTCAAATCAAGAGTGCAGATGCCCGATGGCAAATATATTCGTCGGATTGTAAACGAGTCTTGCAAGCTACTTAATTCTCAGGAGTATTTCTTTGAGGAGGCTATAAAAAAAGCCGAAATGAAGGAGGCAAGAGCAAATAAGAGAAGGGCTGTTGCCAGTAAACGCATACAAAAAACTGAAACATTATAAAAATATTTCCTGAGCAATTAAATATATTTTATAAATTGGAAACAGCTATTAAACACATCAAACCAAAGCCCGAAACATAAAAGTTTTGGGCTTTAATTTAGAAATGAATAAGCTAATCAACTCACCTAGTAGTAAAACCGTTAACTAAAGGTATTGGTATAAAAGAGCAAAGCTAATAATTGTTGCTTTGCTAATCTATCCAACCCAAAGACAAAGGAGCTCATGTTAACTTATCCGGGGTAGTGGGTTTATTTTGGTTATGTAGTCACAAAAACAAATAGCAAAGCCGTCGCGGCGATTGAGCAACGCATTTCTTTTTTTCGTTTCTTTTTGCGAGCAAAGAAATTAACATAAATATACCAAAGATAAAGCAAAAATATAAACGAAAAGAGAATAAGACAAAGAAGTGAACATAAGTACCAAAGGTTACGCAAATACACAAATGAAAATAGAGCAAAAAATGCACACAAAACCTCAAAGATAACAAAAAAACAGAAACGAAACAAGCAAACCAAAACAATTGAATTAAAATAAAAACCGCTAAGCAATTGCCATTCACCCCCACCTTATGATATAATAAAAAAAATTTTTCTGAAAAAGGTGACAATAATCTATGAAACTCCTCCTCATTCACTGCTGGAACGAAAACGAAAAATCCTACCGAAATCGCTTTTCAAGCCTGTTCGCCTACCCATCACTAACCCTCCCCACCATATACTCGCTAATCCCCAAAAACGCTTTCAGCAAAATTGATACAATCGACGAAAACTCCCAGCAGGTACTCTACGATAAGGAAAAATATGACCTCGTCCTCCTTTCATTTGAAACCTCCTCATGCCAAACCGCTTACAAGCACTGCAGAGAATTCAAAAAAAGAGGCACCTATACTGCCTGTGGCGGCTATCATGCAACAGCTCTTCCAGACGAAGTTGCAATGCACTGTGATACTGTTATATCAGGACCTGCTGAAATCTCTTTACCCCAGTTTATCAATGATTTTATAAATGGTAACCCCAAAAGATTTTATAGAAACGATAATGTGTGTTCAGCAATGTATAGGATTCCTGCAAGGGATAAAATAACTGAGAAAAAGAAGCTTAAAATTCCTGCTGTAATCGCAAATAGAGGCTGTAATAACAGCTGTAAATACTGCTCAATGAGAACAATGTGGAAAAGCGACCCAAGACCTGTTGAAGATGTTGTCAACGAACTTAAAGCACTGAACTCAAAAATGGTGGTCTTCTATGACCCAAATTTCTTTGGAGACCGTGAATATGCAATATCACTTCTGAACGCCATAAAGCCTTTGAAAATACTATGGGCAGCTGATGCAACGGTGAGTTTCGGTTATGATGATGAGTTAATGCAGCTAGCATATAAAAGTGGATGCAGAGCTGTTCTTGTCGGATTTGAGTCGTTTAGCGCACAATCGCTTGCCTCAGCTACAAAGCATAGTAATAAGCCTGATAAATACAAGGGAGTTATCGATAATATACATTCACATGGAATTGCGGTAAATGGTTGCTTTGTGCTTGGATTTGACCATGATACAGAGGAGGAATTAATAAAGATTCCACAATATATCGACTATCTTGGACTTGATTTATGTAGGTTCGCAATTCTTACACCCTATCCGGGTACTGAATTTTATGAGGAATATAAAAAATCCGGCAGAATTATTACTGATGACTGGAGCAGATATACTCAAAATTATGCTGTTTTTCAGCCCAAAAACATGACTCCCGAGAGACTTGAGGAGATATACATGAGAGTATGGAAAGAGGCTTTTAAATGGCGTAGAGTGTTTAAGCGAACATTCCATTCCGTATGGCGTAAAAAGCCATATGTTTTTGTACTTTTAGGCGCAAATATCGGATTTAAATTTTTAGGAATTGATAAGAGGAATAAAAAGTGAAAATAACCTTTATACGATTAAATATGTTCGAATACATAAGCACTGATGCGATGAAGCCAATACTGTTTGGAATAATCAAAAGCCTTACTCCAAGTGAGTTTGAAATAGATTTCATAGATGAGCGTGTCGAAAAGCTACCTGATACAATAGATTCTGATATTATTGCGTTTTCAGTCGAAACATATACGGCTAAACGAGCATATATACTTTCAAAAAAATATAAAAAGGAAAATAATATTATTGTTATGGGCGGTTTTCATCCGACAGTAATGCCCGATGAGGCTTTGAAATACGCTGATTCAGTAATTATCGGCGACGCAGAAGATACTTGGGGAAAATTCCTTTTAGATTACAAGAACGGAGCTATTAAGAAAAAATACATATCCGACGAGAGCTTTCCTATTAAATATTTCGAGGAGGATACTTCAATTTATAAGCATAAATACTATGGAGTGGGAGTTTACCAAACCTCAAGGGGTTGTAAATTCAATTGCGATTTTTGTTCAATTAAGACTATGTATAAATGTGTCCGAAGAAAATCAGTTGATGCTGTTGTAAGGGAACTGAAAAAAGCTAAAGAGAAAATCATTTTCTTTGCTGATGATAATCTTTTCTACGATGAAAAATCCGCTATTGAACTGTTCAGAGCAATTGCTCCACTTAAGAAAAAGTGGGCGTGCCAAATCAGTATGGATGTTGCGAGAAATGATGACTTGTTAAGGAAAATGAAAAAAGCTGGCTGCTTTCTAGTTTTATTAGGCTTTGAAACACTCAATGCGTATAACCTTGATAAGATGAACAAAACGGCAAACAAGGCTATTGAAAGCTATGATGAGGTTATCAAGAGAATATATAAGCACAGAATGCTCATTTATGGCACCTTTGTTTTCGGCTATGATAATGATAATACGGAGGTATTCAATCGGACCTTTGATTTTGCAGTAAGAAACCGTCTTGCTGTAACAAACTTTAACCCACTGATACCAATGCCCGGTACAAAGGTATATAAGCGTCTGGAAAGCGAGAACAGACTTATTTACAAAAAGTGGTGGATGTCTGACAAATACAGATATGGCGAAACTGCATATATACCAAAAAACATGACGCCTGAACAGCTACGGGATAACTGTCTTGCTATACGCAAAAGATTTTATTCATTTGGCTGTATAATTAAAAGACTTTTTTCAAATCCAATTAACTTTATTCCCTGGAACTTTTTTGTATTTATGCTTGTAAACTTTATCTCACAGAAGGAAATACGCTCAAAGCAAGGACAAATTCTTGGAGGTATATTAAATGAAACTGATGTTGATTAAGCCGAATATAGGGCGGCGTGAACATAGCCTCTATGTGGATGAGGGGCGTATGGAGCCTTTACAGCTTGGAATACTTGCCGCACTTACCCCAAAAGATGTCGAAGTTGTTATGTATGATGACCGCATGGAGAAAATCCCCTATGATGAACCGACCGACCTTGTTGCAATAACTGTTGAAACCTTTACTGCAAGACGGGCATATGAAATCAGTGCCGAATTTCGCAGCAGGGGAGTTAAAGTGGTTATGGGAGGTATGCATGTCAAGCTGATACCTAATGAGGTTGCTGAGCATTGCGACAGCATTATAATCGGCGATGCAGAGCCTGTCTGGGAGAATGTAATTGAGGACTGCAAAAGGGGCGAGCTTAAAAAAAGATATACGCCAGTTCAGCCCGAATATCCTCAGAAAAATGTCATAACAAGGCGTGATATCTTTGAGGGCAAAGGCTATCTTCCGATAACCCTTCTTCAGTTTTCAAGAGGGTGCAGTAACAAATGTAGCTTTTGCGCCTCATCTGTTTATTTTAACGCAAATCATTACTGCAGGCCTGTTGAGGATGTTATAACTGAAATAAAATCCCAAAAAAGAAAGCTTCTTTTCTTTGTGGACGACAATATCGTATGCAATAAAGAAAAGGCAAAGGAACTTTTTCGTGCCTTGATTCCATTAAAAGTACACTGGGTAAGTCAGGGCAGTCTGGATATGCTCCACGATAAGGAGCTTATGCAGCTTATGATTAAAAGTGGCTGTCTTGGACTTGTTATAGGCTTTGAGTCTATATCAGCAAATTGTATTGCAGAAATGAATAAGAATACAAATTCGACACCATCAAGCGATATGTATAAATCGGAAATAAAACAACTAAGAGAATGGGGACTTCAGACTTGGGCAGCATTCACTGTCGGACATGATGGCGATACCATTGAATCAATTAAAGCAACCTGTGATTTTGCAATAAAAAACAAATTTACCTTTGCAGCGTTTAATATACTTATGCCATATCCAAACACACCCTTATATAGCAAGCTGGAAAGTGAGGGGCGACTTTTATACGATAAAAAGTGGTGGTTGCATACTGATTACAGATTTAATCATGCCAGTTTTTTACCTAAGAATATGAGTCCCGATGAACTTACAGGGATTTCCTTTGATTGCAGACGACGCTTTAACAGCTGGTCCTCTATTATCAAAAGAGCAATTGAGCCACGAACAAACATGCGTACTCCTTATAGGTTTTTTACATATCTTTTATATAATCCTCTTTTCAAGAAAGAGGTGTTCAAAAAACAGGGAATGAAATTTGGTTTGAAATAACGGAGGAATAGTATGCTGAAAGGAATTATAAGACCTATAAGTGAATATAACGAAAGTGATATTACAAGAATGTACTCACTTATGTCTGAATTTTATGATAATACCGACAGAAAGGTTTTTGAACGAGATTTTTATGACAAGGATTATTGTCTGACGCTTTACCATGAAACAGAAGGCTTGGTTGGCTTCACAACTCAAAAGCTGCTTGATGTGAATGTTAATGGAAAAATAGTGCCTGGTATGTTTTCAGGTGACACAATTATACATAAGGATTATTGGGGCAGTACAGAGCTTTTTCGTGTATGGGCAAAGTACTGGTTTGAATACGCAGAAAGGTTCGGGGAGTTCTACTGGTTTTTGATTTGCAAGGGATATAAAACCTACCGCATTATGCCCTTGTTCTGGACTGAATTTTATCCCAATTACAAAACAGAGACTCCTGCCTATGAGCAAAGTATAATTGATGCCTATGCACAAATGTTGTATCCTGATGAGTACAATAAGGACACCGGCGTTATTGAATATAAAACTGTTAAGGATAAGCTTAAAAAAGGTGTTGCGGACATAGATGAGCATTTACTTAAAAACAAGGATATTGCATATTTTTGTAAGAGAAATCCCGAGCATTATAAGGGCAACGATCTTGCCTGTCTTGCTAAGATAGATAAAGCTGTTATAAAAAAGCGTATACTGGGAATGATGTTTGATAATGATTAGGTTGCTGAACAATGTCTGCAGACTCTTGTATAAGAATGAGTATAAAAGGTTTTCACTGGCTTGTGATATAGAAAAGGTACAGACTGATTATTTAATAAATCTGCTGCAAAAAAATTTAGATACTGAATATGGCAAAAAATACAGCTTTATGAATATAAGAAACTATAATGATTTTGCCGAAAATGTTCCACTTTCTACCTATAACGACTACAAACCCTATATCGACAGAATCTGCGATGGTGAGAAAAAAATCCTCACCACCGAGAAAATACTCCTTTTTGAGCTTACAAGCGGTTCCGCCAATGAAAAAAAGCTGATACCCTATACTGATACGCTTAAAAAGGAGTTTCAAAGGGGAATAAAGGCATGGCTTTATGATGTCTACTCAAATATTGAGGGAGTTTGCGACGGAAAAAGCTACTGGTCCATAACTCCTGTAACATCAAGAAAAAGCTATACAAGTTGCGGTATCCCGATAGGCTTTGAGGAGGACTCTGAATACTTTGGCAAAATTGAAAAGAGGATAATGGAAAGAGTCTTTGCTGTTGATTCATCAGTTAAATTTTCAGACGATATGAACAGCTTTTATATGCATACTGCCAAACAGCTTTTAAAATGCTCAAATCTTTCACTTATATCGGTATGGAATCCGACCTTTCTTTCATTACTCTGCAATTTTATAAAAGAAAATGCAGATATTCTTACAGAGGATTTTGATAAAAAGGACAGGGACAGAATTTTAAATGCACTTGAAAATAAGCATTTTAACTTAATCTTTCCAAATCTTAAAATTATAAGCTGTTGGGCTGACGGTAGCGCTAAGGATTATATTTCTGATATTGAAAAACTGTTTCCTGGCGTGTATATCCAGCCAAAGGGACTTCTTGCAACGGAATGCTTTATATCATTCCCCCTTGTAAATGAACAGGGCAGTAGATTAAGCATTTACTCACATTTTTTTGAGTTCAGGAATACTGCTAATGATAAAATTTATCTTGCTCATCAGCTTAAAAAGGGTGAATATGAGGTTATAGTTACAACAGGGGGCGGTTTTTACAGGTATTGCATAGGTGATATTGTTGAGGTGCTTGAAACCTTTAAGGACAGACCACCGCTTATAAGATTCTTGCGACGAAAAGGAATTACTTCTGATTTATTTGGTGAAAAGCTGACAGAGGAGTTTGTAAATAAGGTTGCAAAATCAATCGGAATAAATGACAGCTTTTATTTTCTTGCACCAGAAAAAAATTATTATTGCCTATATACCACAAATAAAAATGTAACCGATGATATTATTGACAACGCTCTTTGTGAGAGCTTTCATTACAGCTATTGCAGAAGTCTAGGCCAGCTTGAAAAAGCTAAGGTGATTGTTGTAGACAGAAAACCCGAAAAAATAATTTTAAGTCGATTGACATCGGAGGGCATGAGATTAGGGGATATAAAGCCATGCCACCTTAGCAACAGAGATGGCTGGGGAGAATGGTTTAGGAAAGGAACAGATTGATTATGATAAAAATAGCATTACTTGCACCAGCGGGAGCAATGCATAGGTATTCAGGGAGCTTTGGAAAATCCCTTCATTACGCTCCTCTCACGCTTACAACTCTTGCTGCACTTATTCCAGATGATATCGAATCAGAGGTTAGAATTTACGATGAAACAGCAGAAAAAATTCCTCTTGATATCGACGCTGACTTAATTGGTATAACCTGCATCACAGGAACTGCCCCAAGATGCTATGCATATGCTGATTATTTCAGAAAAAAAGGAAAGCTAGTTTTTATGGGTGGTGTTCATCCGACTCTAATGCCTGAGGAGGCAGCACTTCACGCCGATGTTGTTTTTACTGGCTTTTCAGAACAAACCTTTCCACAATTTATTTACGATTACCTTAATGGTAATTATAAAAAAATATACCATCAAAACTGCGATTATACCATTGAGGGTAGACCAACTCCAAAACGCAGCCTGCTAAATCCAAAACGCTATATCACAATGAATACTGTTGAGGCTGTAAGAGGCTGTTCCTTGCCATGCACCTTCTGTGCATATCCTGCCGCATTCGGACGAACCATTTTTAAGCGTCCTGTAAATGAAGTTGTTGCTGAAATAGAAGCACTTAATACAAAACATGTGCTTTTTCCCGATGTAAACCTTATTGCAGATCGCAATTATGCAATAGAACTTTTTACAGCTTTGATTCCTTTAAAAATAATTTGGTTAGGCTTGGCAACATCCTCTGTTGGAATAGATAATGAGCTTATTACTGTATTTAGAAAAAGTGGCTGCAGAGGCTTGCTGATTGGCTTTGAGTCAATAACACAGGAATCACAGAAATATATTAACAAGGGTGTCAATAGAGTTGATGGGTATATTGAGCTTATGAAAAATCTGCATGACAATGGAATACTTGTTCAGGGCTGTTTTGCATTCGGTAGTGATGAGGAGGACGAAAGTGTTTTCGAACGCACTGTTGAAACCGTTATAAAAGCTAAAATTGACCTGCCTAGATACTCAATACTGACTCCCTTCCCAAAGACGGACTACTACAACCAGCTTGAAAAAGAGGGCAGGATAATTGAAAGGAACTGGGCAATGTATGATGTTCAGCACTGTGTTTTCAAGCCTAAAAAAATGACTAAGGAACAGCTTGAAAATGGTACGGACTTTGCATGGCGTGAAACCTATTCTAACTTAAATATTCTCAAAAGGCTTGCTCCGTTTAAGCATAGTCCTTGGTTATCATTCATGCTTAATTTCGGATATAAGGGATATGCGGATAAATGGCATAAGTTTACTAAAGATGTTATGTGCGATAATTCCGATATACCTGTTTTGTGAGGTGAACTATGAAAATTACTTTTATACTTCCTGCCATTGGTAAAAAGCCGGGCGAAAAATACATAGGTACATGGAAGATGGAGCCTCTTACAATAGCTGTCCTAAAAGCACTTACTCCAAAGGAGATTGAAACGGAATTTTTTGATGACCGAATTGAACTTATTGATTATAATACCAATACGGATTTGGTCTGCATAACTGTTGAAACATATACTGCAAAACGCAGCTATGCTATTGCAAAAAGGTTCCGTGAAAGAGGTATACCCATTGTTATGGGAGGGTACCACGTAACACTTTGTCCTGAAGAAGCAGCAGAACATTGTCATAGTATAATTATTGGAAATGCTGAAACAATATGGTGTCAGGTGCTTGATGATTTTAAGAATAGATGCTTGAAAAAGGTCTATAACGGTGGGGTAGGCAGCTATGATGTTCTACCCGATAAAGGCATTTTTGACGGCAAGAAATATCTCCCTGTATCGTTGATTGAAACAGGGCGTGGCTGTTGTCATTCCTGTGAATTTTGTGCAATATCTAAATATTACTGCAGCCATTACTATGCAAGAAATCATGAGCTTATTGTTCAGGATATTAAAAACTCAAAGCACAAATATGCTTTTTTAGTTGACGATAACCTTGTCGCAAACAAGGAAAATGCAATGAGGCTGTTTGAAAAAATAACTCCACTTAATCTAAAATGGGCAGGACAGGGTACTCTTTCTATGGCAAAGGATACAGAACTTCTAAAGGCCATGAAAAAAAGCGGCTGTGAGATAATACTGATAGGATTTGAAAGCTTGAACAAAGAAAACCTCAACCAGATGAACAAGTCCTTTAATTATGCCTTAGGTGAGCGTGATGAGCTTGTTAAACGAATACATGACGCCGGAATAGGCATATATGCTACCTTTGTTTTCGGCTATGACCATGATGACGAAAAAACAATATGGGAGGCAGTGGAGTTTTCAAAAAAACATAAGTTTTATACAACAGCCTTCAATCACCTCCTACCCTTTCCTGGTACAGCACTTTACAGCCGTCTTAAAGAGGAAAACAGGCTTATTCACGATAAGTGGTGGCTGGCTGATGGCTATAACTATGGTGAGCTTGCATTTAATCCAAAACTTGTTTCTGCAGAAAAGTTAAGCATGGTTTGTCGTGACGCAAGAAAAGAATTTGCATCTCCAAAAACAATTTTAAGTAGAGGCGTTGCATCTCTTGGAAGGACAAGCCCACTTTTATGGGGGTTGTTCTGGGCAATGAATTTGAGAATTGGAGATGAGGTAGACCAAAAGATGAATGTTCCGATAGGAGAAAATCTTGATGAATTTCCAAAATAACAGATATACATTAAAACTTGCTGATGAAAACGATAATGATGGCATTGTCAGTGTGTTTGAATCTGGCTATTTTAGCGGCGGATTGAGTGTGAAATATCTTCGTAATCCTGACCCCTTGTTCTCCTTTTCAGCCGATGGCGATTATCATAAAATCATGGTTATCCGTGACAATAAATATGACAAGGTAGTTGCAGTCGGTGGTGCTGTCATTCGTGATGAATATGTAAATGGCGAAATACGAAAATGTGGCTATCTGACTGGACTTAAAATACACTCTGACTATCAGAAAAAAATTCGGTTTATCGCAAAGGCATATCAGTTTCTATATGAGAACATATCTGACTGCGATTATTTTTACACAACTATTCTTGATGATAATAAAAATGCTATTGCTCTGCTTGAAAAAGGACACAAAAATATGCCCAAATATCACTATTTAGGGCATTATACTACCTATTGCTTTCATGGCGGCAAGAATATTCTTGAGCTAGAAAAAAATAATCTTACTGGCTTTGAGGATATAGTCAACACATATTTTCGAAGGCTCTCATTTACACCTGTGAATTATAATTATGTTGGGTTTGGGGACAAAAATTTTTACTGTGTAAGAAAAGGGCAGGAGATAATTGCATGTTGTTTTTTAGGCAACCAGCAGGCGACAAAGCAGTATTATATGTGCTCTTATGGCAGTATATACAAAATTTTATCCAACATGCCTACACATATTCTCGGTTATCCAAGCTTTCCAAAACCCGACAGCAATATAAATTTTGGTGTAATATCCTATTTATATGTCAAGAATAATAATAAGCGTTTATGCTCAGATTTTCTGCGGTCAGTAGCAAAACAAAGTGATTTTTCGCTTCTAATCTGGGGAGGATTTGAAAATAATCCATTATGCAAGGCGATGAACGCAATGAGAACTGTAAAATATGGGAGCAGGCTTTATTCTGTTGTATGGGATTCAAATCCCTTCAATATTGAAAATGGAGAAATTATTGGTGTTGAGGCAGCGTTGCTATAAAGAAATATTTTACAACCTGAATTTTAACCAATAAAATAGGGTATTCCATTAAAATGGAATACCCTATTTGTTTCTCCCTTTCGCCCTCATTACATTGCTCAATATCCTCTTCCTAATTCGCAATGACTTAGGTGTAACCTCCAATAACTCATCATCAGCCAAAAACTCCAAGCACTCTTCAAGGCTTAATCTCTTAGGTGGAACCAGCCTCAACGCCTCATCACTTCCACTCGCCCTCATATTAGTTAAATGCTTTTTCTTGCATACATTTACAACCAAATCCTCTGCCTTTGGAGATGCTCCAACTACCATACCCTCATATACAGGTGTGCCCGGCTCAATAAATAAGCTACCCCTCTCCTGTGCATTATACAAGCCGTAAGTAACAGCCTCTCCCGTTTCATGCGATACAAGCGAACCCGTGTTCCTTCTCATTATATCACCCTTGTACGCCTGATAACCACTGAATACACTGTTCATTATACCCTCACCCTTTGTATCAGTGAGGAACTCACTCTTATACCCGAATAACCCTCTCGATGGTATAAGAAATTCAAGCCTCATTCGTGAACCCTGAGGATGCATTGACTGCAATTCACCCTTCCTTGTCCCCAGCTTTTCCATAACAACTCCAACACTTTCCTCAGGTACATCTATAATAACCTGTTCAATAGGCTCATATCTATTGCCATCTACCTCCCTAAACAATACTCTTGGCGTCGAAACTGCTAACTCATAGCCCTCACGACGCATATTTTCGATAAGTATCGACAAATGCATTTCTCCTCTGCCCGCAACCAAGAATGAATCCGTTGTATCTGTATCAGAAACACGAAGTGATACATCCTTCAATGTTTCCTTGTAAAGTCTGTCCCTTAAATGCCTTGAGGTAACATATTTGCCCTCCCTACCTGCAAAAGGACTATCATTTACAGAAAAAGTCATCTCAACCGTAGGCTCACTTATTTTTGTAAAGGGTATCGGCTCAAAATTTGAACTATCGCAAATTGTATCTCCAATAGTTACATTCTCAATACCGCTAATCCACACAATATCGCCAACCTTAGCCTCTTGCACCGGAACACGATTTAAGCCCTCTATCTGAAAAAGAGATGTGATTTTTGCCATATATGGCTTTTTGCTTTCATGATAGTCTCCAATCATAATATTTTGATTAACCTTTACACTACCTCTTTCAATCCTGCCTATTCCAACTCTTCCAACATAATCATTATAATCTATTGATGAAACTAGCATCTGTAAAGGCAAACCCTCCTCACCCTCTGGCGGTTCAATGTAATTAACTATTGTCTCAAAAAGGGGAGTTAAATCCTTTCCAGCCTCATACTGACTCAAAGACGCAGTACCACTTCTTCCTGAACAAAAAAGCAGTGGACTTTCAAGCTGCTCATCATTCGCATCAAGGTCAAGCAGCAGCTCCAAAACCTCATTACCTATCTCGTCAAGCCTTGCATCAGGACGGTCTACTTTATTTACAACAATTATAATTTTATGTCCCAACTCAAGAGCCCTCGACAGCACAAACCTTGTCTGTGGCATAGGACCTTCAGCAGCATCAACAAGCAATAATACGCCATCAACCATATTCAATACACGCTCAACTTCTCCGCTAAAATCAGCATGCCCGGGAGTATCTATAAGGTTAATTTTTATTCCCTTGTAAAAAGCTGATGTGTTTTTAGCAAGAATTGTAATGCCTCGTTCTCTCTCAAGGTCGTTACTATCCATGACTCTTTCAGCAACAACCTGATTTTCCCTAAACATTCCTCCCTGTTTTAGCATTTCATCAACCAATGTAGTTTTTCCATGATCAACATGAGCTATAATTGCAATATTTCTTAAATCGCTTCTAATCATACATACCCCTTCATAATCAAAAAATAACCGTTCCAAAAGGAACGGCTCTTATCGGCCAAAGAACCCTGGTTAATCAAAAAGAACGCTCTCCACAATTGCAGAGAACGCTCATCTAAACATATTATGGTGGGAGTGGATGGATTTGAACCATCGAAGCGAAACGCAACAGATTTACAGTCTGCCCCCTTTGGCCACTCGGGAACACTCCCTCATATAGCTTAGAAAAAAATCGTGAGGGAGAAATATCTCCCCTCACAAATTGGAGCTGGTGGACGGACTTGAACCCCCGACCTGCTGATTACAAGTCAGCTGCTCTACCAACTGAGCTACACCAGCACAACAACAAATTAATTATAGCATATAGATTACAATTTGTCAAGCTTTTTTGTAATTTTATAAGCTTTTCTGTGTTCAAGAAAAAAGCTTATAAAAGATGGTCGAGGCGACAGGACTTGAACCTGCGGCATCTTGGTCCCAAACCAAGCACTCTACCAAACTGAGCTACGCCTCGTTATCAACAAATAAGTTATGTAAACTAATACCCACAGCTTTAAACTGTATTTGTTTTTCAACAGCTTTATCATTATACAACATTAATCTTTGTTTGTCAAGAGTTTTTTAAAAAAAATTTTAAAGATTTTCATTTTAAAATATTGTTTATTATAAGGGTATATGTACATATACCCTTATAATAAAGTTATAACACTATTATTCGCCGCTTTCTCTGCCCTCGTTACTCTCGTCGTCAGATTCCTTTTCAAAATCCTCTGTAACGCCATCATACTCTTCAAATGATGCTAAATCAGCATCCGCATCATCAATTTCCTCAGACGGAATTGCTATGTCCAAATCGCTTCCGTCATCACAGCAGCAGTCACAGAATTCATCGTTGTAAACATCATAATCCTCAGTGTCGCAACAAAACCTCATTACTTTTCGCTTCTTCATTAAAATTGTAACTGCTAGACCAGTAGCTGCACCAACAGCAGCTGCAATAGCAATAACTGTTTTCATCTTCATACTCATTACTCCATTCTCCGCAAATTATTTTTTTCGTCTACAATCACCATTGCGGGTATGATTGTAGCTTTAGCTTGTCCGTAGTATTTTCTACCAATTTAAAACATATTTAAAGGAATTGACTGTTTATTGCTTTTTTAATAAATCTAAAGCAATTAAATTTCCACTATAATTGTTAAGATAACCAAAAAACTTGTATATATTGTATCATTTATTCTACCAGATTTCAATGAGTAATTTATAAATTTTCTGTTAAAAGCATTGCGATTGATATAGCAGCTATTGGTGCTGTTTCACATCTTAAAATCCTTTGTCCCAACCACAAAGGCTTTACACCATAGCTTTTTGCAAGCTCAATTTCAGACTCCTCAAAGCCGCCCTCACTGCCGATAAGTATTGCTATGCTTTTTGCCCTTTGGATATTACTTTCCGTAAATCTTACCCCACCCTTTTCATAAAGCACAAGCGAACAATCAGCCTTTGCCATCTCCTTAAACGCCTCCTCAAGCGTCAGAAATGACGTAACTTCAGGGATTATTCCTCTTCCGGACTGCTTTGAAGCCTCAAGTGAAATCTTATTATACCTTGCAAGCTTTTTGTCAAAATCCTTTTTACTGGGTCTTGAAACACATCTTCTTGTCAGAACAGGAACAATTCTTGATGCACCCAGCTCAACAGATTTCTGAATAATGCTCTCAAGCTTATCGCTTTTCGGCATCGCTTGATACAGTGTTAGAAAAACATTTGGCTCAGCTAAGCATTTTTGTGGCTCATCTGCCTTCAAAACCACCTCATCATCAGAAATGCTTATAATCTCACATGAATAATCCATACCCTTTGCACAAATGATAATCTCATCTCCGACCTTCATTCTTAGCGAGCGACCGATATGCCTTGCATCATCACCTGTTATTATTACTTCATTACCTAAAACTTCATCCGCAAAAAAACGAGGCATTACATTACTCCAAATAAAAAATTAACCCTTGCGCATGAATTTATTTTATATGTATGTTATACGCAAAAAGTCGCTAATAATTCCTTACTATTTCATTATACATTAATTTTTTAAAACAAGCAAGTTACAGAATAAATACTGGAATATTGTACAATTTATTTAGTGGATATGCACAAAATACTTTATCATAATTGACTTAATTTTTTTTCTATGTTATTATTTAAAAAGATTTATACTGTTGAATTACACTAATTACACACATGAAAGGTAGTTAATGATGAAAAAAGCTATTTCAATTTTCTTAACAGTACTTATGCTCATGATATTTTTTACAGGCTGTTCAAACGACAATAAGAGCAGCTCAAGAATATCGGTAAAAATGTCCGATTTGCCATACGGCTCAACAATGGTTAATGACAATAAGAATTATAAAATCCCAATTTTATATGATAAGCGTTTTCTTGAGGCTAATCAGCTTAAAGCAGTCACTGATTACTACTACTCAATACAGGCAAAGGATTTAGCACTCTATGAGGCTACTATGATACCTATTTTTTCTGAATTTATCAAGGCTAACAGCTCAACAGGTGAAGCTGATGCAAAATATATACTTGAAAATGCCCATTCAACATTAAACGCAATGATTGGTGAAAATTTTAAAATCAAATCATGTGAAATTACTGCGATTACAACTGAAAAGGTAATTTCCGGAATCGATACTGTTCTTGAGAAAATGAATTTGGTTTCTAAGGAAATTGATGGTACAAGAATTTCAGATAAAATAAAAAAAGGATATGCTGTAACAGTTAGTTTTACTGTTCAAAGTGGTGAAAAATCTACAATAATATCCGATGATATTCTTTACTTATTTGAAATGGACGATAAAATTTATGTATTGATTTGATATTCCTTCTTCTAAAATATAAAAAAGCTGACGACATTTTGCCGTCAGCTTTTTATTATCCCAATATTACTTCTATTTCATTCTTTTCAATCATTTTTTCCACTGGAACAAAGTTGCCCTCAAGCTTTTCACCATTCAGAATTATCTCCTTAACTCCGCTTTGAACATGGTTTGGATTCTTTACCTCAATAAAAAGCTTCTTGCCCCTGAATTCCTTTTCAATCGTAAATCCATCCCATTTTGATGGAATTGATGGAGATATAACAAGTCCGTCAACACTTGGTCTCATTCCACAGATTCCCTCAACACAGCCCACCATTACAGTCGATGCAGTTCCAGTCAACCAATGAACATGAGACCTGCCCTCGTGAGGTGATGCTGAACTTTCTGTAAACTGCCCATGAACATATGGCTCAATTACTCTTATATCTGCCTTGTCATTCATTGACGCAGGAGATGTCTCCATGAAATATTCAAACGCCATGTCACCATTTCCAAGCAAGCTTTCTGCAAGTATAGCCCAACCCTGTGATTGTGAGAATATTCCTCCATTTTCCTTTGTATCTGAATTAAATATGTGCATTAATGCTCCATCAAAATAATGATTTTGATATGGTGGATCAAGCAGCTTCAAGCCATATGGCGTATTCAAAATCTTGTTCGCTGTATCCATAGCAGTTCTGCCCTGTTCTTCTGACGCAAAGCCAGAAATAACGGACCAGCTTTGAGGATTTAACCACATTGATGCCTCTGGGTCATTTTTAGCACCAACAACAACGCCATCCTCGCGAATACCACGAATAAATCTATCTTCATCCCAGCATTTTTCCAATTCCTTTGCAAGTCCTTCCTGACTCCTGCTTAGGTATTCAACATATTCTGTATCATTTTTTTCAATAGCCATTTCCTTTAATACAGTCATAGCATAGTAAAGTTGGAATGCAACGAATGTACTCTCACCCTTTTTGCCCAATCTCAAGCAGTCATTCCAGTCCGCATGAAGTCCAGCTGGCATATTATTATTGCCTAGACGCTCCATAGAGAATTGTATAGCCTTTTTCAAATGTCCATAAACTGTATCCTCTCCACCATTTGCATATACAATAACCTCATCTAAAAACGCCTTGTTCCCACTTTCGCCCATATATTTAACTATTGTAGGGAATAGCCATAATGCATCATCTGCACGATAGGACGGATGTCCTGTTTCCTTTACATATGAGGCATCATCAGGAGTATCCTCATGACCCGCATTGTGATTAAATTTAACAAGTGGCAAGCCACCGCCATTATTAACCTGTGCTGATAGCATGAACCTTATCTTATCAGCGGCAAGCTCAGGGTCAAGGTGAATTATACCTTGTATATCCTGAACAGTGTCCCTATATCCATAGCCATTACGAAGTCCACAGTAAATCAATGAGGCAGCCCTTGACCATATGAATGTAATAAAACACTGGTAAGCATTCCACACATTAACCATATTGTTAAACTCATCACTTGGTGTATTAACCTTAAATTTGTCAAGCCTTGCATGCCAGTAATTCTTTAATTCTGCGATTTCCTCATCAACCTTGCCAGCAGCCTTATACTCATTCAAAATTGCATCTGCATCAGCAGGATTCTTCTGCCCTAAAACATAGATAAGCTCAACAGTTTGTCCAGCCTCAAGTGTAATATCCGACTGCAATGCACCACATGAATTCAAGTTGAAATTCATCTTATTATCGCATCTGCCTCTTTCAACAGCTATCGGATTTGAATAGGTTCTATACCTGCCGATAAAGTCATCAAGGCTTCCGTTATAAGCTGTAATATCAGCACCAACCATTCCGAAAAAGCGTTCCATATTATTGTAGCCGTTTTCATCTTTTTTGCTATGCTCATTAATGTGCTGAACAATCTTATTTCCCTCAAAGCTGGTTCTTGAGATAAACAATGAATACTGCAGATTAACTTGGTCCTGCTCGTAATTATTATCATTTGTAAATTCAATAAAACCAAATACTGAAAGATTTCTTGGCTTTGAGTCATTATTTGTAATCCTTGAACACCAAACCTCATAGGTCTTATTTAGTGGTACATAGTAGCTTACTTCAGATTTAATCTTCTCATATTCAGCCTTTATTATTGTATAAGCCGTACCATGAATACATTCGCTTTTATATTTATCCAAAGGTTTGCCAACTGGTTGCCATGATGCTGACCAGTAGTCATTTAAATCATTGTCCCTTATATAAATATATCTTCCCGGTAATGCCATATTTGAATTAAATCTGTAACGAGTTATTCTTCCATTTGCACCACTTTTAACAAAGCTATAACCCGACGCATTATTTGTTATAATCGCTCCATACTCCGGTGAGCCTAAATAATTTGTCCATGGTGCAGGGGTATCAGGTCTTGTTATTATATATTGTTTATTTTCTAAGTCAAAATATCCATATTTCATTTGATGACTCCTTTATTATACATTTATTTTGAATAAAATAAAGATACTTTAATAATAACATTAATTATATCTTTTTGCAAGATGATTTATCACAAATAATAATTATTATTTACAATTATTTTTATATATACCTGTAAAACCTCATATGGTAATTAAAAAACTGCAGAAATTTCCTCCCTGCAGCTTATAACATTTCATTAATTTTAGTTAATAGGAGAGATATCATCCCTAGTAAAAGAAAACGATATGGTATCCCCTGTTTTTTCCTTATTTGGATAAAAACTAACTTTCATTTCAGTAAAATCCGAAGGTGCTTCAGCATAGATATATCCTGTCATTGTAGTACCCGCCAGAACCATATCCTTAAATACTGAAATATCCTTAATTGCCCTTAACGCGTTTGTAGCAGCACGACTGCTTAATAATGCACCATCTAGTAGCTTATCCTGATTATATAGCTCAAAATTATAAATTGTTTTTACAGTTATATGTTCAGGTGTATCATTCTTTATTGTAAACACAAAGACATAATAACTTGAACCTTTACCGTCCTTGCCCACCTCATGTACTCTGTCAAGGCTAACAGTTACCGAATCCTTATATACAACGGGTTCGCCAATTGCTCCAGCAATATCCTCTCCAGGAAGTGTAGTTACAACCTCACTGCTACTGTCCTTGTCTTTATTTCCACCTTGTTGATTTTGTTGGTTCTGACTTTTTGAGCTTGCTGTCTCAATCTTCTGCAAAGACTCCTTATTATTATCAGAACAGCCTGCAAGCTGTGATGTAAACAATGCGGTAGCAATAGTAATAATAACCACCCTTTTTATCTTTCCCATATTAAACCTCCATGTATCTGTCATAATTAATTTGCATAACAAATTCTCACTGCATCTATTATTTTAATTATCATTGATTTTTAAGTAATAACAATACAGCCCTAATTAATCTCCTTAATAATATAACATTTTTTTATCCCTTTTGCAAGAGGTTTTTTTATGGAATAAAACAGCCTTATTTTTTAAGAAAACGCAAAAACGCCCTTAAGCTCAACTGACTTAAAGGCGCTTTTTAAATACCTTTATTATTGTGGATTTGGAGCTGATACAGGACAAACATCAGCACAAGCACCACATTCAATGCAAGTTTCAGCGTCAATTACATATTTGTCATCACCAGCTGAAATACAATTTACTGGACATTCGCTTTCGCAAGTACCACAGTTTATGCAATCATCATTAATTTTGTATGCCATATTTATACACCTCCATATGTTTTAAGGATAGATTATTTATCTACCATACTTATTCTAACATAGATTTGCAAAAAATCAATAGCATATTGAAAAAATTTAATAAAAATTTATCTTTTTAATTTCAATAGTCTTTGAGCATTACTATAAAAAATATTCTCCCTGTCCTCATCAGATAAATTAAGCCTTTCAACAAGGGATATTATGTTTTGTGGACAATCCCAAGGCATATCGGTTGCAAAAAGTATTCGCTCGGAGCCATGTTTTTTAATCATTCTTTCAGCCTGTTTATCGCTTAAATAGCAGGTGACTGTTGAGATGTCAAAGTACAAATTACCCTTTCTTCCAATTAAATATTCCTCAACCATATCCCATTTAAGCATTCCACCAAAATGTGCTAAAACCATTGTTATATCTGGAAACCTGTCCATTATTCTTGCAAAAGCATCCGGCATGGCATGTACTTTTTCAGGTGAAATCGGGTCAAAGCCCGCATGAAAAAGTATGGGCAAATTAAGCTCTATGCACTTTTCATAAATTGGAAATAACCGTTCCTCATCTACCATAAACTCCTGATAGTCAGGGTGTAGCTTTACACCATAAAGTCCCATTTTCTTTATGCGCTCCAGCTCATTAAGTGCATCCTCTGCGTCCGGGTGAACACTTCCAAATGGAAGTATCCTATCCGATTCCGACTCCTTAGCCCAATCATTGACAACCCTCTGCTGAGATGGCTTTGTTGCAATAGGCAACAGTACTCCCTTATCTATTGAGTATTTATCCATTTTAGCTATCAAATCACCCAAAGTGCCATCTGTGCAAGGCTCATTTTCAGCCGTTTCAGGCAAATATTTTGTTGCTTTCGTCAATGTCTTGACAAGCTGCTCCATTGCTCTTTCCACAATTTTCTCAGAAAAGGCATGGACATGAAAATCTATAATCATTTTATCACCGATCCTTTGCTATAATTCTAGCATAAATTTTACAAAAATTCAATACTTCGTTGATTATAGCATCACAAAACTGATATAATATTATAAAAAAGGAGGATAATTATGAAAACTATTACTTTTGATGAACTTATAGAACTAAATCGCATGCTTGAAGAAAAGAATTTAAAGGTTAAAGTTCATCTCAGAGATGCCTGTGGAGGTCAGGCATTCTGGATTGAAAACCTTGATAATATCAGCATTCCACTTGAGGTCTACACAGAACTCGAAAGTTTTTTTAACAAAAAAAATATCAGTATCGCCTTTAATAACAGCAAAACTGAATTTTGGTCTAAAAATCTAAAAATATAAGAAAATTGTTTAAAATAATCTGCCCTCCACATTTACTCTATGGTAAAATATTATTATTATAAAATTATCAAGCATAATCTTATTACAGAAAGGGATATAAATTATGCTAAAGATAGTCTTTTATAAAATGGCACCATTAACAATAGCAGCAACCCTGTTTTCTGTCTTATCATTTACCGAGTGTCTGCAGATGAATCAGTATCTGTTTTAAATTCACAACCCAATGTATCTTGGGGTAAATATGTAACTAATTTTAATGACGGACTTAGCTTACCTTGGTATACTCAGGTTGATGATGCTTACTGAAATTTAATACGATGTTTCTTTAGTAGCAGCTGAAATTACTATTATTAATCCAGGTGGAGCTGAAAGAGGCGGTAAAGGTTTTATCGATATTCAATTTCTTCGTGATAACATATAATATCTTCATGAAAGCCATGAGTATGAAATATCCTGGAGTATTACTTCTAGTAATGATTGAGAATATCGCACAGCAATTCTTATAGTAAAAATTATTTTTATTATAGTGAAGTTAATTCTCAACTACTAAAATCTATACCATCTGGATTTACTAAAAAATATGATAAATATTTTAAATATAATAATTCGATTTTTGTTTTAAATCCTTATGACGAATAATTTAATCAATACAGTGTCAGCGATATTGTAAAAAAAGCTTATACTGTAGGACGCTATACTAATTATCAATTCAATATAAATGTTATAGTTTCATCGTCTCAAGACGCTAATGACAATGCAGAGTATGCTACTTTAGTTCTAATTGAAGTTCTTGATTATATTGCAAATAGGTCCTATATCGGAACAATCTACACTGAATAGTAAAAATTAAGGAGTCTAGAAGGAGCTTTCCCCCTAGTATGAGTTGGGCAATACCCATTTATAGTACATAAAAAATTTAAATTTATAAAAAAATGCGAATGTAAAACCTACATTCGCATTTTTATTTGAACTATGCCTTGTTAACAGAACCGAATAACTCCATCTTTTCCTTAACAGTAGCCTTGATTGCCTCAAAGCCAGGTGCAAGCAACTTTCTTGGGTCAAATCCCTTACCCTCTAAATCCTTGCCTTCCTCAATATATTTTCTTGTAGCAGCCTGGAACGCCCATTGGCACTCTGTATTAACATTAATCTTTGCAACTCCAAGTGAGATAGCCTTCTTAATCATATCCTCAGGAATTCCTGTACCTCCATGAAGAACTAGTGGAAGCTCTCCAACCTTTTCCTTTATTGCAGCTAAAGTTTCAAAGCTTAAGCCTTCCCAATTATCAGGATATTTGCCATGAATATTTCCAATTCCAGCAGCAAGCATTGTTACTCCCAAATCAGCAATCATCTTGCACTCATCAGGATCCGCACATTCACCAGTTCCGATTACTCCATCTTCTTCACCGCCGATAGAGCCAACCTCTGCCTCAAGTGATAAGCCCTTTTCGTTGCATATTTCAATTAATTCCTTTGTTTTTGCGATATTTTCATCAATAGGATAATGTGAGCCGTCAAACATTACTGATGAAAATCCGGCAGCTATACAAGCCTTTGCACCATCAAATGAGCCATGGTCAAGGTGAAGTGCAACAGGAACAGTAATGTTCAATTCCTCAAGCATTCCATTTACCATACCTACAACTGTTTTATAACCGCCCATATACTTGCCAGCACCTTCAGAAACTCCCAAAATAACAGGTGATTTCATTTCCTGTGCTGTAAGCAAAATAGCCTTTGTCCACTCAAGGTTGTTTATATTGAACTGACCTACCGCATATTTACCACTTACTGCCTTATTAAGCATTTCCTTCGCTGATACTAACATATTTTAGTCCTCCAGATTTATTTTTATATGTTTTCGTTAAAGCACATAGCTTATTTGAATTATTATACCTCATTTTTTAAAAAAATGCAATAAGTTTGACGAAAAAATATCAATTACTCTTAAATATTATTTCTGACTCAAAGCAAATTTTATCACATATTTTACCAATTACAATTGACTTTTTGTTGTCTATATTACCGTAGATTTCAATGACATCGCCTAGAACAGCCTCACTAATAAAGTTAATTCGAAAATTTTCAACATCTTGTTCATATAACTGTTGAGAAATAACATCAACAGTCATATCAGCATAATTTCCATTATAAACATGCCCGTTTCCATCTAAATCGCTTAATCTAACTTCTCTTTTCCCAAGAAATCTAAGATTATCACAAAAAATTTTACCTATATCAAGTGCACTGCACTCCCTGTCCATAATTTGTGGCATCTTATAAGGGAAATTCTTCGGCTTAATAATATGCCTGGTTTCAGGATTTACAAGTACCCACCCTGCAGTTCCCTCCACATATTTTTTTCCATCAACACCTCTTATCTCAAATCCTCTTAAAAACATTGCACCCTTCTTGCCTTTTTCCCAAGTGCTGCTGACTAGCTCTGTTTGACTTTTTGGATACTCAAATATATGAAAGCTAACCCTAGATACTAAGAATACCATGCCATTATCCCATAAAAATTCATGAGAAAGCCCCTTTTTTGTATAGTCATACCCTGCAATTTCAGCCGATATTTTTAGCATTTCTGATAATTTAAGACGGTTTTTGTAGTCACATTCATAAAAATAAACCCTTTTTCTATCAAAGGTTTCACTTATATTTGTTATAATCTCACTCATTTTCACTGCCTCCAAAATGTTAAAGGATACCTTTCAAATGAATTGGTATCCTTTTTGCTTCTGCCATGCAATTACTTTATGATTTCAACACCCATAAATTGAACCAAAGCTTTAGGAATTGTAACACTTCCATCAGCATTCTGATAATTTTCCAAGATTGCTGCAACAGTTCGTCCGACAGCAACCCCCGAACCATTCAATGTATGCACAAACTGAGCCTTATCCTTTGAGCTTGCTTTATAGCGTATACCAGCACGCCTTGCTTGATAATCCAAGAAATTTGAACAGCTTGAAATCTCAACATATCTATTATATGATGGCATCCAAACCTCAATATCGTATGTTTTTGCACTGGAAAAACCAATATCACCACTGCAAAGTGCAACAACCCTGTATGGAAGTCCTAAGCCCTGTAAAACCCTTTCAGCATCATTTGTAAGGCTTTCTAACTCCTCATATGATTTTTCGGGAGTTGTAAACTTTACAAGTTCGACCTTGTTAAATTGGTGCTGACGTATCAAACCTCTCTGGTCACGTCCAGCACTACCTGCCTCTGCTCTAAAACAAGCTGAATATGCACAATATTTAATCGGAAGCTGTTCAGCAGATATGATTTCTTCCCTATGCATATTTGTAACAGGCACTTCTGCAGTCGGAATTAAGAAATAATCTTCATTCACTAGCTTAAATGCGTCCTCCTCAAACTTTGGAAGCTGTCCTGTTCCTGTCATTGATGCTCTGTTAACCATGAAAGGAGGAAAAACCTCTGTATAACCATTTTCAGTATGTGTGTTCAAAAAGTAATTAATTATTGCTCTTTCAAGCCTTGCTCCCAAACCTTTATAAAAATGAAATCTTGCACCTGTGACCTTTGCTGCTGTTTCAGGGTCTAAAATTCCTAAATTCTTGCCCAAATCCCAGTGTGGAAGGGGCTCAAAATCAAACTTTGTAGGCTCACCAAACCTTCTTATTTCAACATTTTCACTATCATCAGCACCAACAGGAGTTGCCTCCGATGGTATATTAGGCACTGAAAGAAGTAATAGCTGCTGTTTCTTCTCAAGCTCGCTTATTTTTGCGTCCTCTTCCTTTATTTTTTCAGCAATAGCCTTCATTTCCTTCATTATTTCTGATGTGTCTTCACCATTTTTCTTCATAACAGGTATTTGTTTTGATACTCTGTTTTGTTCGGCCTTCAATCTATCTGCTTCAGTAGAGATTTTTCTCCTCTCAGCATCAATTTCTAATATTTCATCAATATAACTATCGTAATTTGAATTCCTTGTAGCAAGTCTTTCCTTTACTTTATCAGGATTTTCCCTAATAATTTTAATATCAAGCATAGTAATATTACTCCTTTAGTCTTCTACTAATTTTTTTGCAATTTCAGCTAAGTCTTCCTTATTATAAAATTCAAGAATCAGTGCACCCTTGTTTTTAGAATAGTCAACCTTAACCCGCCTACCCAAGCGTTCATTAAGGCTAATCTCCACTTCCTTAAAATAACTATCAATTTTATCTGTATTTTCAACCTCTATTTTTGGTTCATCCAGTTTAGAAATTATCTTTTCTATCGCTCTAACAGTTAGTTTATCCGACGCAGCCTTTACTGCCAACTCCATAAGCAAGTCCTCATCATCAACAGAAACCAATGCTTTAGCATGTCCAACGGTTATATCGCCGTCCTTAAGCATCTGCTGAACCTCTTTCGGCAAATTAAGCAGCCTTAAGGAGTTTGCAATTGCTGAACGCGAGCGTCCAACAGTTTTTGCGACCGCATCTTGTGTCATATTATAAATATCAATAAGTTCCTTATAACCCATCGCTTCTTCAATTGGATTAAGGTTTTCGCGCTGCAAATTCTCAATAAGTGAAATCTGCATAGCCTCAATATCACTTAAATCCTTAATGATTACAGGCACCTCGTCCATAGCAAGCATTCTTGCAGCACGCCAGCGCCTTTCCCCCGCAACAATTTGGTAGGAGCCACCTTCAAGAGGACGAACGAGAATCGGCTGTATCATTCCATGCTGACTTATCGATTCTGCAAGCGCAGCAATTGTTTCTTCACTAAAACTCTTTCTTGGCTGTGATCGATTAGGCTCTATTTGTGAAACTCTCAAGGTTCTTTTTACCTGTGTATCCGTAGTATTGTCACTAAATAAAGCATCTAATCCCAATCCAAGACCACCTGTTTTCGCCATATTTTAACCTCCTAACATTTATTTTCTTGAAAAAAACTTTCTCTTTTCCTTTTTAACCGGCAATTCACCCAAAATTTCAAGTCCTAGACTCTCGTATGCTAAGGCACCCTTTGAATATCTGTCGTAGTAAACAACGGGCTTACCATGACTTGGAGCCTCAGAAATACGAACATTTCTTGGAATTGTTGTATTAAAAACCTTATCAGGGAAGTGTTTTTTTACCTCGTCCACAACCTGTTCTGACAAATTCAGTCTTGAATCATACATTGTAAATAGAATTCCCTCTATATCAAGATTTGGATTATAATTTGAGCGAACTAATTTAATGGTTTCAACAAGCTGTGAAAGCCCCTCTAGCGAATAAAATTCGCATTGCAAAGGAACAATTACGCTGTCGCAAGCACATAAGCCATTCAATGTAAGAAGACTTAGTGATGGTGGACAGTCAATAAAAATATAGTCATAGTCTAATTTTATTGTTAAAAGCTGCATTTTTAGACGATTAACTCTATTTTCAAGGTTAATCATTTCAATCTCACAGCCTGCTAAATCTGGAGTAGACGGAACGACGCTTACATTTCTAAACGAAGTTTTAACCACACAATTCTGTATTATCTCCTTACCAATGAGCATTTCATATGCTGATGCGGTGAGATTTTTCTTTTTTATACCGAAGCCACTAGTAGTATTGCCCTGTGCGTCAATATCGATGCAGAGTACAGTTTTATCTTTCAGACCCAGATATGCTGCAAGATTTACAACAGTGGTTGATTTTCCTACTCCACCCTTCTGATTGGCAACAGCAATAACCTTACCCATGACAGCTCCCCCTATTATTTTTTATATTAGAATTAATTATATCATACTTCAATAAAAAAGTAAACTATTTTCACATCTTTTACTAAAATTATTGCTTAAAGATAATAACACAAAAAAGAATGTTCCACATGGAACATTCTAAGTTAAGTTTTATGAAATTGTTCCACGTGGAACACTATTTACTCAATGGTATCCTAACACGATATTCTATGTATTCCTCGTTTTGAGTCTTGCTCGCATCAGCTAAAATTCCAGCCGCTTGCATGGTTTCAACAGCCTTGTTTATCGTGTTAATAAAAATTCTTACATCCTGAAATACCCTGCTGCGTTTTCTGTAACTCTCCTTAATCGCATTTTTTTCAATAAAATCCTCAATTGCCTGCTCCGTTCTTTCAACATTAAGATTGTATTTTATTATCTTCTCAATAATTTGTAACCTCTCTTCCTTGCTCGCAAGCTTTAATAACGCCCTTGCGTGTCTCTCTGTTAAATTATACTTCATAATTAGTTGTCTTTCTTCATCTGATAACCTCAATAACCTTAGTTTGTTGGCAATAGTACTCTGTGCCTTGCCAAGCTTAATTGCAGCGTCCTCCTGAGTCATTCCATAATATTCAATCAGTTTCTCAATTGCATTAGCCTCATCAAAAAACGATAAATCCTGTCTTTGAATATTTTCAACAAGTGCTAAAACTGCCGATGCTCTGTCACTAACTTCCAAAACAATTCCAGGAACATATTCAAGTCCTACTAATTTTGCGGCTCTTAGCCTTCTTTCACCAGCGATTAACTCATATTTAGTATCTGATTTTCTTAATGTCAAAGGCTGTAAGATTCCATTTTGCTTTATACTCTCTGCAAGTGATGAAATATCAGCATGGTCAAACTCAGTTCTCGGCTGATGAGGATTTGGAACAATGTCATCAATAGGTATCTGAATCACCTTATTTATCAGTTTTTCCTTTGTAAATCCTAAAAAAGCAGCCATTTTTTTATCTCCTTTCCTTTCTACACAAAAAGAGCTGTGAAGGATTTTCACAGCTCCTTCTGTATTTGATTATATATCAATCGGGAAATAATTTCCACTAAAAAATTACTACCAAAAAGGAGATTTTACAACGAAAATTTAAGCTGTCCGACAAAATTATAAGGATTTATTTTTAATCTGACCGCTATTTCTGGGATATTTTTGCGGAGTATGCGATATTTTTTTGATTATAATAATCCGTCTTTGTTCTAAACCATCTAGGCTATACTTCACATCATCAAGAATTTCGCCACCCAATTTCTTAATTGCATTTTTTGCAGTAAAAATATCCTCATTAGGGCCCTTCATTGCTATAAAACAGCCACCAACCTTTACAAAGGGCAGACAATATTCGCATAAAATTGGCAAAGCTGCAACTGCTCTAGCAACAGAAATATCATAGCTTTCACGATAATTCATGTCCTTTGCGAGAATTTCGGCACGATTATGTACACATTCAGCCTCTATTTCAAGTCTTTGAATCAACTCCTGCAGGAAAACTACACGCTTTTTCAAACTATCTAAAAGAGTGACCTTCAAATCATCACGATACAGCTTCAGCGGTACAGATGGTAACCCTGCACCCGTGCCGACATCAATAATGCGTGCATTTTTCGGTATCTGTGAATACTTGTCCAAGAAAATGCTATCGAGAAAGTGCTTTATAAAGATTCCCTCAGCATCAGTTATTGCCGTCAAATTCACCTTTTCATTATATTCACACAAAAACTCTGCATAATTATCAAGTTTTTTATGCAAATTCTTGTTAAACTCAAGTCCATTTCTGTTGAATACTTCCTCACAAACTTCAAATTTAGCTAGCATTCTGCCTACCTTTCTGCTCAAGCCATACAACTAAAATTGAAATATCAGCTGGTGAAACACCTGAAATTCTAGATGCCTGTCCGATATTTTCGGGCTTCAGCTTATTAAGTTTTTCTATTGCCTCAAGTCGCAAACCTCGTATTTGTGTGTAGTCCAAGTCATGTGGCAATAATTTTGATTCAAATTTTCTCATGTATTCAATATGGTCAAGCTGTTTTTTAATATACCCATCGTACTTAATTCTCAGATTAATTTGCTCACAAACCTCATCACTATGTTCTTCTCTTTCAACATCAAATTGAGAAAGTGTTGAATAATCAAGCTGTGGACGGCGAATTAAATCTGATAATTTACATCCTGTGGAAAGTGGCGAAGTACCTTTTTCTATCAAAAACTTATTTAATTCCTTGCTTGGAGCAATATTTAGCCTATTAACACGCTTTAACTCCTGTTCAATTTCTTCAATTTTCTGCTGAAGCCTGTTATATCTCTCCTCGCTAACCAATCCTATTTTATATCCTATCGGCATAAGGCGCTGATCGGCGTTATCTTGACGCAAAATAAGCCTATATTCACTCCTTGATGTCATCATTCTATAAGGGTCCTGGCAACCTTTTATAACCAAATCATCAATTAGCGTGCCTATATATGAACTTGCCCTGTCAAGAATTAGCATCTCCCTTCCTAAAACAAGATTAGCAGCATTAATTCCAGCAACAAGCCCCTGTGCAGCGGCCTCCTCATAGCCAGAGGTTCCGTTGAACTGCCCTGCACCAAAAAGTCCACGAATCGTCTTAAATTCAAGTGTGGAACGCAATTGTGTGGGGTCACAGCATTCATACTCAATAGCATATGCAGGACGCATAATTTCAATGTTTTCAAATCCCTTAACTGTTCTCAAAAATTTTATCTGAACATCCTCTGGAAGAGAGGTGGATATTCCCTGCAAATAACATTCATCTGTATCAAGACCCATCGGCTCAACAAAAATCTGATGACGTTCCTTGTCTGCAAATCGAACAACCTTGTCCTCGATTGACGGGCAGTATCGTGGGCCAATGCCCTCAATTCTTCCTGAATACATCGGCGACCTATGCAAATTTTCCTTAATAATTCTATGGGTTTCCTCATTCGTATATGCAGTATAGCACGAAACTAAGTTCTTTATAGTACTTTTATCTGTTTCAAATGAAAATGGGACAATATCATCATCACCCTTTTGCTCCTCAAGAACACTGAAATCAATACTGCGTCTGTGTGCCCTGCACGGAGTACCTGTTTTAAATCTCCTCAACTCAATTCCATGCTTTTTTAAACACTCATCAAGTCCCTTTGCTGGAAGTGCGGCATCAGGTCCACTATCGTAAGAAGACTCCCCAATATGAATTGTGCTTCTTAAGTATGTACCTGTTGAAATGATTACAGTTTTTGCATAATAGATAGCACCAAGTGATGTGATTACACCCTTTACCACATCATTTTCAACAATAATCTCCTTTATTTCAGCCTGTTTTATATCAAGATTTTCCTGTAATTCACAAACTCTTTTCATATAGTTATGGTATTTAACTCTGTCAGCCTGAGCACGCAAGCTATGAACAGCTGGTCCTTTGCCCCTGTTCAGCATACGGCTTTGAATCAGGCAGGCATCAGCCGCTCTACCCATTTCTCCACCCAATGCATCTATTTCACGAACAAGATGTCCTTTTGCGGTTCCACCTATCGACGGATTACATGGTAAATTGGCAATCTGGTCAAGTGATATGGTAAACATTGCTGTTTTACAGCCAAGTCGTGCAGCAGCAAGGCTTGCTTCAACACCTGCATGTCCGCCACCTACAACAATTACATCATATTTTCCCATCTCAAAACTCATAAATTTAACCTCCAAAGAGTACTATTTCCCAATACAGAACTTTGAAAATACCTCATCAATAACAGTATCAGAAACCTTTTCACCTGTTAGTTCAAGAAGGTATCCTGCTGCCTCATCAAGTAAAACTGTTATAGCATCAAGCAGTTCACCCTGTTCAAGGGCATTTATGCTTTGTTCTACAAGGCTTTGAGCCTTAACAATGCAGTTTTTTTGTCTTTCATTAGCAATAATTCCCTTTTCGGCATCAATATCCTCACGAATAAACATCTTATTTACAGCGTCAACTAGTCTATCTATTCCATCATTATTCTTTGCGGAAATTTCCACTACATATTTAAAGTTATCGTCAATCACACGCCTGTCAATCATTGATTTTTCATCGGATTTATTTATTATTGCAACCACCTTTTTATCAGACAATTTCTTTATCAGCTGTAAATCCTCATCAGTCAATTCTACAGAATTATCAAATAATGCAAGCACTAAATCAGCCTCATAAATCCTCTTAAATGCAAGGTTTACTCCAATATTTTCAACAATATCATCTGTATTTCTTATTCCTGCTGTATCCGAAAGCCTTAGCTTAATATCACCAAGCTGAACTGTTTCCTCAACAATATCTCTTGTTGTGCCAGCAATATCAGTCACGATACTTCTTTCAAATCCGCTCAGACAGTTCATAAGCGTTGATTTTCCGACATTGGGCTTACCCGCAATCACAGTATTTATGCCCTCCCGAATAATCCTACCATAATCATATGTTTTGTTAGTTTCATCCAACTCATGATAGATATCTTTAAGTGTTTTCAATAAATTATCAGGGTCAACCTCTGGAATATCGTCCTCAGGAAAATCAGCCCATGCTGATAAATCAACCAAAACAGAAATAATTCTGCTTTTTATCTTATCAATTCGTCTGAAAATTGCACCATCCTTCAACGCAATGGCATATTTAAACTCATTTTGTCCACTTGCACTTATTAAGTCAATAACTGCCTCAGCCTGTGTCAGCGACAACTTTCCATTAAGAAATGCTCTTTTTGTGAACTCGCCAGCTTCTGCAAGGGATGCACCACTTTCCAGCACAAGCCTTAAAATTTTCTTTGTAATATAAATTCCGCCATGACATGAAATTTCGACAACATCTTCACCCGTATAGCTTTTTGGTGACTTGAAAACAGATAAAATCACCTCATCAATCTGAGAGCCGTCCCTATCCACTACAATGCCATGAGCACAGGTATAACCGTTCATTTCAGCAACTTTCTTACCACTAGTGGACCTAAAAATTTTCTCAGCGATTTCAATTGAATTTTCACCCGAAATTCTTATAACCGAAATTCCTCCAACAGCATTTGGAGTAGAAATAGCAGCAATCGTGGACATTTTTTCCTCCTAAATTTTACATATAAATCACATAAAAGCACTTGTTTATGATTAAAACAAGTGCTTTCACTCACTCAGTAATATTTTGAAAATTAGATATCAATTTTTCCATAAAGTCCTGAACCAATATCCTTATCTGGAATTGGCTTTTTGTAATCCCTTTCAAAGCTTGTTTTCAAATCAAGCGAACGAGGCCCCTCAGAGTTTCTGTAATTTTTTCTTTCACCACGAGGTCTTTCTGGTTTTTTGATAACTGGATAAATTACAACTTTTCTATATGGCTCCTCACCGATTGAGCGCGAATAAACTCCCTCAATTTCAGAAACAGTTGAGTGAATAATTCTTCTCTCATAAGGGTTCATTGGCTCTAGAGCTGATGAACGACCTTTTTTCAATACTGAATTAGAAATCTTTGTAGCAAGTTCGATAAGCGTATTCTTGCGTTTCTCCCTATATCCCCCACTGTCAAGCACGATTCTACGATAATCATGGCTATCTCTGTTAGCAACCATTGAAACAAGGTACTGAATAGCATCAAGGGTTTCGCCTCTTCTTCCAATAATTGCACCAACATCATCACCCTCAATATTAATCAATGTATAATCATCATGTTCTGAAACCGTAACTTCACAGGTTAAATCCAAATTTTTCAAGATATTTTTTAAATAATCAACGACAATTTCTATTTTTGTAGGGTTATAGACAGCCTTAATTTTAGCCTCACTTTTTAGAATACCGAGAAACCCCTTCTTAGGCTCTTCAAGAACCTCATATAAAATCTTATTTTCTTCGACCCCAAAACTCTGAGCAGCTGCTTGAACAGCTTCTTCAATAGTTTTACCTGTAAAAATCCCTTCCATAAAGCTTTCCTCCAATCTGCTAATCCTTATCGTCGCTTATCTCATCACCATATTTTTCAGCCATTCTTCTACGAGCCTCTTTTAATAGTTCACGATTATATGCATTTAGCTCTGCGCGTGACATTTTTTCTGCACCATCAGAATAACTAACCCTGTTTGAGGCTATATTTTTGCTTCCATTTCCAGCATTTTGCTGATTGAGCAGTTCTTGTTGTTCTATCATCTTTTGCATTAAAACACTTGGTTTTTTATTTTTAGCCTTTTCCTTTTCCTTTTCGGAGATAATATCCACTCTTTCGGGAGTAAAATATGCGTCCAGAGCAATTGTCTGTATTATTGCCACAATAGTAGAAATTATCCAATAAAAGCCTACTCCAGATGGAACCTTAAAAGCAAACCAAACTGAAAAAACAGGCATTATATACAATAAAAGATTCATTGCCCCCATAGAAGGCATATCAGGAGTATTTTTTTTCTGAATTCTTTGAGTAATAAATGTTAAAACAAGCTGGCTTACACCTGCGATAACAGGTATCAAAAACAATAATATTGCTGTTTTATTCCACACCTCAGGCTTAAATTGTGGTGTTGCACCCAAATCTATGCCAAAAAAACTACTATTAAAACCAGATAATTTATCAATAAAGCCGTCAATTGAACTAAATTCGGACTTATTTTCTCTGAAATAGGATAAAATTTTAAGTTCCTCACGCAAGTCATTCTTTGTGAAAGTATTCGGAACCGCATTACTAACAATTTCCTTTGCTTTATTTATTGTACTGCTGCTTATTCTCAAAATATGAGTAAGCGGTTTATAAACTACATCAAGAATACCGAACAAGAAAAAAAACTGTAAAAGCATTGGCAAACAGCCTGCCATAGGGTTTATACCCTCCTGCTGCTGGAGTTTAAGCTGTTCCTCCTGAATTCTCTGGGGATTATTAGCATACGCCTTTTTTATTGCTTCCATCTTTGGAGCCAAAGCTCTTGTTCTTACAATATTTTTTTGCTGTTTAAAGCTTATGGGGAACATTATTATTCTTGTAATGATTGTAAATAGAATAATTGAGATTCCATAATTTTTTACAATTGAGTAAATTAACCACATTATTAAACCAAATGGCTTACCTATAATTGTATATAGTGTATTCATCAAATCCTCCAAAGGTTACATTCCATAATTATATATAATTATTTATTTTTATTCCTAAAAAAGTGAAAATTATCAGGCACATAATCAATGCCACCTTTATTCCATGGGTTGCATCTTACAACCCTGCACAAAGCAAGCCATATACCCCTAAAAACACCAAATTTTTGAATTGCCTGCACAGCATAATTAGAACAGGTCGGATAGAACCGACAGCAAGGTGGTTTTAGTGGTGATATAAATTTCTGGTAACACTTTATAAATAAAATAAATATTTTTTTCATAAAATCAATTCTTAACAGCTTTAATTATCTCTTTAATTACCCTATCTGAAAAAAATTTACTTACAACATTTGATTTGACATCGGGTAAGCAAGCTCTTGCGACAATGACAATATCAATTCCGATAGGTAATTTCAATTCATTTTCACGATAAACCTGTCTTATAACACGCTTTGCACGATTTCTTTTAACGGCATTACCGACCTTTTTCCCGGCAGTAATACCGAGCCGATTATAAGGTAAATTATTTTTTCTCACATAGATAACAAGCCATTTAGAAATTATAGGTTTTCCTTTTTTATAAAGCAAAAGGAAAATCTTATTATCATTCAACATCTCCGTATATAGCATAATCACTAATTTTCTAATTATATTTTTGTAGGCGTGTGCAAAGACACGCCTGATTTGAGCATAAGTTTTATCCTTATAATTAAAGGATTTACTAAAAAATAAAGTACAAAAAGACCACATAAGTGGTCACTTGATTAATGAGTCAATCTAGCTCTGCCTTTTGCTCTTCTGCGAGCTAAAACCTTACGCCCGCTTCTAGTTGACATTCTTTTTCTGAAGCCATGCTCTTTTTTTCTATGCAATTTTTTTGGCTGATAAGTTCTTTTCATGACCTTAAAGCCCCCTTTCATTAATCAAAACTTATACTTAAATTTTGGGTATATAATACATTATTAACTTATATTTTATTATATAAACACTTTTGGTATTTATAAATTAAGCAAATACAATACTGTATGCGTACAACCCTACAAAAATGATTATATACTAATAAATCCCGCATGTCAAGCAATTTACAAAAAAAATTTCAAACAATAGACATAATTGTACCATTTATAAAATAAAAGTATTTTAAACTCAATGATAATGTTTTCAACATTTTTTAATTTGATGTGGAAAATCCCTCTTGCAAAATTATACTTTATATGATATAATAAATATGCTTTTATAATAAGTAAGTAATGTGTTTCTGAAGCTATTTTTTGATTGAATATTCTACTTTACTTTTTTCGGTTATCATGGGATTATTATTGTATTTAGGTTTTAAGGAGGCAAAGGTATGAATTCCTTTGAGGATGTATTTGAACTTGTGAAGAAATATTGCATAGATGTCGGGGATATAGGTGAAGTTGCTTTAAAGCTCTGGATTAATGCTCTTGAGCCCCAAAAGCTGGACGGTGCCAATGCAATTTTCCAGGTGCAATCAGATTTTCAGAAGGGTGTAATCATAAATAATTACGAAAAGCTTCTTAAGGAGGCTTTTAAAACCATACTTGGATTCGATGTCAATATCGTAATTAATACAAAAACAGAAGAACCCTCCAACCACCATGTTGATTTTGAGGAAATTGAACAAAAGCATCTTCAACTTGAAAAGAGCTTTGAAACAGCTGAATATGACTATACCTTTGACACCTTTATTGTAGGTAGGTCAAATGAGTTTGCATATGCTGCCTGTACTGCTGTTGCAAAGGGTGCATCTAAAGGAAGTACATACAATCCTCTTTTTATTCATGGACCATCAGGTCTTGGCAAAACTCACCTTATTACTGCAATTGCTAATGAAATGAGAAAAAATAATTCTTCTCTCAATATCATCTATGTAAGTGGTGAGGCCTTTGCAAATGAACTTATTGATGCAATTAAAATGAGAAAGGATACAACTCAATTCCATGATAAGTACCGTAACGCTGATGTCCTTCTTGTAGATGATGTACAGTTCATTGCCGGAAAGGAAAGTACTCAGGAGGAGTTTTTCCATACATTCAATAAACTTCATCAACAGGGCAGACAGATTGTTCTGACTTCGGACAAGCCTCCAAAGGATATAAAAACCCTTGCTGAGCGTATTCGTTCAAGGTTTGAGGGTGGACTTATTGCCGATGTTTCAACACCTGACTACGAAACAAGAATTGCAATAATAAAAAGAAAAGCTGAACTTCTTGAGTTAAATATTCCTGATGAGGTTGCTGAATTTATTGCAAACAGACTGAAAACCAATATAAGACAGCTTGAGGGAGCTGTAAAAAAACTAAAGGCACTTAAGCATCTTGCAGGAAGTCAGCCTTCTATTTCTATGGCACAAAGCGTTATTCGTGATATTTTAAATGATGACCAGCCTATTCCTATTACTGTTGAAAAAATTATAGGCGAGGTTTCAAATGTCTATGGAGTTTCTCCTGATGACATTCGCTCAAGCAAGCGTTCATCACAAATTTCTAATGCAAGAAAAGTTGCTATTTATGTTGTTCGTGAAATTACACAGATGCCTCTTCAGTCAATTGGACTTGAATTTGGAGGTCGTGACCATTCTACAATAGTTTATGCAATCAACAATGTGACAGCAGGTATAAAAAAAGACCCTAACCTAAAGGAGCTTGTTGAGGATATAATTAAAAATATAAGGGATAAAGGAAAATAAGTAAAAAAGGATAGTTAATGAAAGGTTTTACTAATAATTTTGGAGAATATTTTCTGCCGATTACAATAATATTTCTTATTTGCTATATTTTTTATAAAATATACAAATGGCTGAAACCCACGCCCTTTCCATATGTAAAAAAAACACTGCTTAGTAAAAATGAGTTATCATTTTATAAAAAACTCAAGCCTATTTCTGAAAAATATGGCATGCACATTTTATGTAAGATTAGAATGGCAGATATTGTTGAAGTTAAAAAGGGGTTAAGGCGTGAGGAATGGAGCAAATACTTTAATAAAATAAAGTCTAAGCATGTTGATTTTGCACTTGCAGACCCTGATACAATGGAAATTGCGGTGCTTATTGAGCTTGATGATAAATCCCATATTCAAAAGAATAGAGCTGAAAGGGATAATTTTGTTGATAAGGTTTATTCAGTTACCAATATTCCAATTATACATACCTATGGAAACGATATGAAAACAGTTGAAGAGCTGATTTTAACAGTATTAGAAACATCTTGATTATCTTTATATCTTTATACATAGTATAAAAAGATAATATTGGTAAATAATATATAATTATACAGTTAGAGTTAAAATTATTACAGATAAATGTAAAAAAAATTCTCTAAATCTTTTAACCGAATACAACACCAGCTTTCCACAGTACTGTTAAAAACATAATTTTCAACACTAGTTTCAACAACTGTTGAAAACTAATTAAACCCTATAAACAAAGTAAAATAGCATATTTAGAATACCTTTTTAAAAAAATAAACAGTTTTTAATAATATTATTTTCACAGTTTGTTAATTGTTGAAAAGAAGTATTTTGGATTTCCACTAAATTATCCACAAACTTTTCTTTTCAACAGCATTTTTTTCAACATAATTAACACAAATTTTATCCTTTAACAATTCCACATTTTATCCAAAAAATCATGTTGATGAATTTGCTTTATATTTTACGAGGATTAATGCTGATTTAAAGTTTTCAACACCCCCTACTACTACTGCTATTTATAATTATATATTTATTTTATTTATTATTATAAATATTTTATAAATTCTTTTTGATTGTTAAAAAATTTGATTTTTATTAAAGACAAATGATTACAGTCAGTATAATTTAAAGTTCTACTGATTGTATAATAATAGATTACTTTAAAGAATAGAAAGGATTTAATAAAATGAAATTTAGTTGTGATAAATCTAAAATTTGTGAGGCAATTAACCATGTTTCAAAAGCAGTTGCTGTAAAATCAACTATACCTGCTTTGGAGGGTATTAAAATTAAGCTTTCAGAAAATATATTGGAGCTTACAGGTTATGATTTGGAAATGGGTATACGAACTCAGATACAGGTTAAATCTGAAGATTCAGGTGAATATGTAATAAATGCAAGACTCTTTAGCGAAATTACAAAGCGTATGCCTGACGGAGAGCTTCTATTCTTTATAGATGATAATCTTAATGTAAAAATTTCATGTGGAGTTACCGAATACAATATATCTGCTTATCTGGCTGAGGAATACCCGGATTTACCTGTTATGGAGAATGAAAAGCAGTTTAGTATTTCTCAGGGAATATTAAAAAGTATGATAAATCAGACAATTTTTGCTGTTTCAACACTTGATAATAAGCCTGTTTTGACGGGTGAGCTTTTTGATATTGAAAATGGTGTATTTAATCTTGTAGCCATTGATGGATATAGGCTTGCTATCAGAACTGAAAAAATCAATTGTGATGAAAGATTTTATTTTGTTGTTCCTTCAAAGGCCTTGAATGAGATTGCAAGGCTTCTTAAAGATGATGATGAAAATGTATGCAATGTTTTTGTAAGTGAAAGACATATTATGTTTGATATAAATGGATATTATTTCTTTTCAAGACTGCTTGAAGGAGAATTTCATAACTATAAAACAAGCCTTTTCAGTGATTTTAAAACAGAAGCTATTGTTAAAACAAGAGAGTTTCTTGAAAGCCTTGAACGCTGTTCTTTGCTTATAAGTGAAAAATATAAGGCTGCTGTTAAATGTAAATTTAATACAAGTGAGCTTCAGATTGATTGCAAAACTGTTATCGGTAAAGTAAGCGATGAGATTTCAGTTGATTTAAGTGGAGATTCCGTATTAATTGCGTTTAACAATAAATTCCTTATAGATGCACTTAAAGCCTCAGAAAGCGATAAAGTAAAAATTCATATGAACGGTTCAAACAGACCTATTAAAATATTACCATTACAGGGTGAAAGCTATACATTTCTGCTAATGCCTGTTGCAATAAAATCATAGTTTAATCTGGTTATCAGATAAACTATTGGAGGTTATTTATGAGTAAAAGGGAAGTTCTCAATATTAAAATCAAAACTGAATATATAAAGCTTGACTCACTGCTTAAATATTCAGCACTTGCTGAAACTGGCGGACATGCAAAGGAAGCTGTTCAGAATGGAGAGGTTACTGTTAATGGCGAAGTCTGCACAATGAGAGGTAAGAAAATCAGGCCGGGTGATATTGTTTTCTTTGAAAATTATGAATTACATGTGAGTTAATATGATTATTAAAGAGTTAAGGATTAATGGCTTTAGAAATCTTGAGGATATTTATATTAAGCCTGATGAAAAGTATAATCTGATTATTGGCGATAATGCACAGGGTAAAACAAATATTCTTGAGGCAATTTGGATTTTGACTGGATGTAAGAGCTTTAGAGGCTCAAAGGAAAAGGATTATATTGGATTTGACAAGCAGGTTATGAATATTGAACTAATATTTGCTGACAGCAGGCGTGAACAGAAAATAACCTATGGCATGAGTAAAATTAATAGCAAGGAAAAAAAAATCACACTTAATGATGTTTCGCTAAAGCATAGTCAGAAGCTGTTTGAGAGCTTTAAATGCGTTGTTTTTACTCCTAATGATACAGAGCTTGTAAAAGGTTCTCCAGAAAAGCGTCGCTCGTTTATTGACCTTTGTCATTCACAGATTACACATGGTTCGCTTAAGCATATAAGAAAATATGATACCATTATAAGTCAGAGGAATGCTGCATTAAAGGATATTTTAATTGGCAGATATAGTGAGGATATTCTCTTTATATGGGACGAGCAGCTGGCGAATACTTGTGCTTATATTTCAATAATGCGTAATGATTATATAGAGAAATTAAACAGATATTGCAAAGAACTCTATTCAAAAATAACTGCTGGCAAGGAGGAGCTGACAGTATCATATGCCTCAAATGCTTTTGATATAGAGGATTTTAAAAATAAAAGAGCAAAACAGATGGCAAGAGAATTCTTTATTAAGCTGCGTGAAAATGCAAGTGAGGATGTAAGACTTGGATATACTCAAAGCGGTGTTCACAGAGATGATATTATCTTGAAAATCAATGGATTAAGTGTTAAGGAATTTGGCTCACAGGGCCAGCAGAAGAGTACTGCACTTGTGTTAAAGCTTGCACAGGCTGGAATTTATTATGAGAACAAAAAGGATTCACCCATTATTTTGCTTGATGATGTTATGGGTGAACTTGATATAAATAGACAGAACTTAGTATATGAGATTGTTAAGGATATGCAGGTATTTATTACTACCTGTAACAAAAATGCTGTTGAGGCAAGTAAATTAGCTAAGGTTTTTCAAGTAAGGAACGGAGGTTTAGTTTAGATTGTATTTACATTTAGGTCAGGATACTGTTGTTAATATAAAAAATATTATAGGCATCTTTGATATCGAAAATACAACGGTAACCAAAAATACTAAAGAATTTCTGAACATATCCACAAAGAATGGGAATATTATTAATGTTTCCGATGAAATGCCAAGAAGCTTTATTGTTTGCAGGGAAAATGATACTGAGCTTGTATATATTTCGCAGATTTCAGTTACTACATTGAGAAAAAGGCTTCAAAAAGGTTTTTATGGATAAAGCTAGTATCTGAAAAATCCAGCTTATTGGAATTGTGCTTATAGGAGGATCTTAATTAAAATGAATAATATTGAACATTATGATGAAACCCAGATACAAGTCCTTGAAGGACTTGAGGCAGTCAGAAAACGACCAGGTATGTATATTGGTTCAACAGGCCCAAGAGGATTGCATCACCTTGTATATGAGGTGGTTGACAATGCAATAGATGAGGCCCTTGCTGGCTATTGTACTGAAATCAAAATTGATTTACTACCAGATAATGTAATAAAGGTAAGTGATAACGGGCGTGGAATACCTACTGGGATTCACCCTACTGAAAAAATATCTGCTGCAACAGTTGTTTTTACCGTACTTCATGCGGGAGGTAAATTTGGTGGCGGCGGATATAATATTTCAGGAGGCTTGCATGGCGTAGGTGCGTCTGTTGTAAATGCTCTATCCGAATGGATGGAGGTAACTATTTACGATGGTAAGAATATTCACTTTCAGCGTTTTAAAAGAGGTAATTATGATGAGGAAATGAAGGTTATTGGTGAAACTGATAAAACAGGTACTACCATTACCTTCAAGGCTGATTCAGAGATTTTTGAAGAGGTTGTCTATGATTATGAGGTATTGTTAAAGCGTTTTAGAGAACAGGCGTTTTTAAATGCGGGAATCAATATTATATTTGAGGATTCTCGTGACCTTGAAAATATTCAAAAGGAAAGGCTTTGTTATGAGGGTGGTATAAGGCAATTTGTTGAGCATATCCACAAAACAAAGGGACTTGATGGACTTACTGAAGATGTTATTTATATTAGCAGTGAGCAGAATAATGCAATTGCTGAAATTGCAATGCAATATAATGACAGCTATAATGAGTTAATATTGTCATTTGCTAATAATATTCATACAGTTGACGGAGGTTCTCATGAAACAGGATATAAAAATGCCTTGACAAAGACTTTGAATGAGTATGGAAGAAAGTTCAATTTCCTTAAGGAGGGAGAAAAGCTTGCTGGTGAAGATGTTCGTGAGGGTCTTACTGCAATTATATCTGTAAAGCTTGAGGAATGTGAATTTGAGGGTCAGACAAAGGGCAGACTTGGAAATCCTGAGGTTAAGCCTTTTGTTGAGAATCTAGTATGCGAAAAGCTGATGAACTTCCTTGAAGAAAATCCAGCAGTTGCGAAGATTATTTTAGAAAAGAATATTGCTGCATTACATGCTAGAGAAGCAGCAAAAAAAGCAAGGGAGCTTACAAGACGCAAAAGTGCTATGGAGAATGCCTCACTTCCTGGAAAGCTTGCTGATTGCTCTGAGCGTGACAGAGATTTGACAGAAATCTATATCGTTGAGGGAGATTCAGCGGGGGGTTCAGCTAAAGAGGGTCGTGACAGGCGTTATCAGGCTATTTTATCCCTTTGGGGAAAAATGCTTAATGTGGAAAAGGCTCGATTGGATAAGGTTTATGGTAATGAAAAGCTGATGCCTGTTGTTACTGCTTTGGGAACAGGTATTGGTGAGGATTTTAATATAGACAAGCTAAGGTATGGAAAGGTTATAATTATGGCGGACGCCGATGTTGATGGCTCACATATTAGAACACTTCTACTGACATTTTTCTTTAGATTTATGCGTCCACTTATTTCGAATGGAAATATTTATATAGCACAACCTCCTTTATTCAAGATTTACAGAGGAAAGTATGTTAAATATGCTTTTTCTGATGCAGAGAGGGATAAGTATATTGCTGAATTATCAGAAAATGGAAAGTATAAGGTTGAGGTTCAGCGATATAAGGGTCTTGGTGAGATGGACCCTGAACAGCTTTGGGAAACAACTATGAATCCTGAAACCCGCACTATGGTAAAAATTGGAATGGAGGATGCAGTTAAGGCTGATGAAATATTTACCATTCTAATGGGGGATAAGGTAGCACCAAGAAGAGAATTTATTGAAAAGAACGCAAAGCTTGTAGAAAATCTGGATATATAAAATAAATGACAGGAGAATTGAGTTTGGAAAACAATAAAAACGCGATAATTGAAAAAGAATATCATATTCCTTTAGAAATCTTTAGTAAGGCATTTACATGCTTTCAGAAGAAATTTATCTATCCTAAAACATATCTTATGATTTTATGCTATTTTCTTATTATTGTTTGGCAGGTAATTTTAATAATAAAAGATAAGGCAAACAATATTTCAGCCTTTATAATAATGACTGCTTTTCTTGCTATTTTTATTTCATGGTACAATCCTAAGAAGGTTAAGAGAAATCTTTTGGAATCGATTAAGGAAATAGAAACGGATTTATATAAGTTTAAGCTATTTGATGATTATATATCCCTGCTTGCGTTATCGAAAGAGGAAATAATTAGTTTTGAGGAAACTGATGAAAATAATATAGAAAAGTCGGAAAATGAAGGGAATTATGATATTTTTGAGGGAGAGTCAAGGGATAATTCTGATAGGGACGCTACCATTTTAAAATTTAATAATGCTTATTTTTCAATTATTGAATATGACGAATTTTATATACTTTATCAGGCGAAGATAATATTTTATGTTGTTCCTAAAAAGGATTTTTCAGATGAAGAGCTATTAATAATGAATGAAAATTTTAAAAATAAATTAGGCAAGAGATTTTCGTAAAATTCATTTAAATGGTTTTATGTTATTTTATCGATATGCTATGCTTTATTCAGTTGCATGGCAAAATGAAGTACATTGTACTCACTAGCGAAAGGATTGATTTAATTGAACACCGATAATTCAAAGGTTATCAATGTGGATATAGAAAAGGAAATGAAGAAGTCATTTCTTGAATATTCCATGTCGGTTATTGTTTCAAGAGCCTTGCCAGATGTGAGAGATGGGTTAAAACCTGTTCACAGAAGAATTTTATACACTATGTATGAGGCTGGTCTTACTCCAGATAAAAAATATTTAAAGTGTGCGGCCACTGTCGGTGATGTTTTGGGTAAATATCACCCTCATGGTGACAGCTCTGTTTATGATGCCCTTGTAAGAATGGCACAAAAATTCTCTTTGAGATATCCACTTGTTGATGGTCATGGAAATTTTGGTAGTATTGACGGGGATCCTCCAGCTGCTTATCGTTATACTGAAGCAAAGATGTCAAAGATTTCCGTGGAAATGCTTACTGATATCAACAAGGAAACAATACCATTTACAACTAACTATGATGACAGATTGAAGGAGCCTGTTGTACTTCCATCAAGGTTCCCTAATCTGCTTGTAAATGGCTCTACTGGTATTGCAGTAGGTATGGCTACAAATATTCCTCCACATAATCTTGGTGAGATTATAGATGGACTTAATCTGCTCATACAAAATCCTGACTGCACTCTTGATGAGCTTATGAAGCATATAAAGGGTCCTGATTTCCCTACTGGCGGAATTATTATGGGTAGGTCCGGAATTCGTGCAGCATATGCAACAGGAAGAGGCAAGATTACATTAAGGGCTAAGACCTCTATTGAAGAGATAAAGGGAAGAAATTGTATTATTATTAATGAAATCCCTTATATGGTCAATAAGGCGAGGATTATTGAAAATATCGCTAATCTTGTAAAGGAAAAACGAATTGATGGAATACATTTTATTCGTGATGAATCCGACAGGGATGGTATGCGTATTGTAATTGAGCTAAAGAAGGACGCTATACCACAGATTGTACTGAATAAGCTGTTCAGTTATACTCAATTGCAGGACACTGTCGGCGTTATTATGCTTGCACTTGTAAATGGAGAGCCAAAGGTATTGACTCTAAAGCAGATGCTTGAGGAGTATCTGAAGTTTCAGGTTGAGGTTATTACAAACCGTACAAAGTTTGATTTAAGGAAGCTTCGTGAAAGAGAACATATTTTACAAGGTCTTGCAATTGCAGTTGATAATCTTGATGAGGTTATAAAAATCTGTCGTTCATCAAAAAATATGCAGGAAATTAAGGATACATTATGTGAGAGATTTAATCTGACACAGATACAGGCTGAGGCAATTGCTAGAATGCAGCTATATCAGCTATCAAATATGGAGCGTCAGAAAATCCTTGATGAGTTGGCAGAGATTGAGGTGAAAATTGCTGAGCTTGAGGCAATTCTTGCTGATGAGAACAAGATTTATGAGATTATAATGAATGAGCTTACTGAAATAAGGCGTAAATTTAATGATGAAAGGCGTACACAGATTGAGTCGGTAAGCGGAGAAGTAGATATTGAGGATTTAATTCCTGTTGAGGATTGTGTTGTTACCTATACAAATATTGGTTATATTAAGCGTATGCCCGTTGATGAGTATAAGACTCAAAGGAGGGGTGGTCGTGGAGTTTCAGCAATGAAACAGCGTGAGGAGGATTTCGTTGATGAAATGTTTATATCCTCAACCCACGATAATGTTTTGTTTATCACCAATAAGGGTATTATGTATAAGAAGAAGTGTTATGAGCTTCCTGAGGGCTCAAAGGCTTCAAGAGGTGTAAATATTATTAATATTTTACCTCTTACTGAAGATGAGAAAATATCGGCTATGATTAAAACCACTGACTTTGATGAGGATAAGTATTTAGTCATAGTTACAAAGAATGGAAAGATTAAGCGTACTAATCTTTCTGCATACAAAAATGTAAGAAAGAACGGACTTATTGCTATTGGACTTGATGAGGGTGATGAAATCGCTGGTGTAAGGCTTACAAATGGTGATGCAGAGTTGATTATTGCAACCCGTAATGGTAGGGCAATACGCATTGAGGAGAATTCTGTAAGGGAAATGTCCCGTTCAGCACATGGCGTTCGTGCAATTAGACTTCGTGAGGGAGATTATGTAGTCTCAATGGCAAGAGTGCGTGAGGGAGCAACAGTGCTTACTGTAACAGATAAGGGACAGGGTAGGCGTTCAGAACTTGATTCATACAGAGTACAGGGTCGTGGTGGCTATGGATTACTTAACTACAAGGTTTCTGATGAAAAGGGTTATGTATGCGGAATCAAGGTTGTTGACGAAACAGATGATATAATGCTTATCTCCACTGATGGAGTTGTAATCAGGATAAGGGCTTGTGATATCAGCGTTATGGGTAGATACGCTACTGGTGTAAGGGTGATGAGAATTGATGGTGATGATAACAGGGTAGTTGCCTTTACAAGAACTGAGCATGATGATGAAGAGGAGATACAAGCTGTTGAGGGGCCATCTGAGGAGGAATTAAAATCAGAGGCTGAGAATGCATTGCTCGAAGAACAGAATGAAGAGATTGAAGAAGACATTGAAATAGATGATGAGGACATTGAAGAAGAAATTGAAATTGATAAAGAAACAGATGAATAGAACAAACGCTGTATGGAAAACCCATACAGCGTATTATGTTTATAATTGAACCTGAGGTAGATGTAAATCCTCCAGTTCAAGTTCATTGAAGAGTGTAGTAATATGATTCCATGTAATAAGATTAACAGTTCCTGTTGGCTCAGTCTGAACAATATTTTGAATATTCTTTACAGCATTGACAGTCAAATCATCATAGATTCCTGTAACATTAACCATTGGACAATTTCGATACTTTAAACCTAATGCTTGCAGCATAATCTGCAGTATAGATACAAGCATATTATTATCACCTGGCTTTATAATATATTCAACTGAAGGAAAAACAATCAGTGGTTTTACCACATCAGTTGAATATTCATTATAAACCTCTATAATTTTATCCCAGACTTCCTTATTTACCTCTCCGTTTGTAGGCAAATCATTTTTTTCACAAAATTTTACAACAGCCTCTTTTGTTTCAGGGCCGTAAACTCCGTCCTCAACTAGCTTAGGAGCATCGGGCTCATTTTTAAATATTTTATTAAGGTATTTTTGTAGCTCCAGCACTACATTTTTTTTTTCTTCTTCAGTATAAACCATAAACTATTCCGCCTTTCTATTATCAGGTATGTTTACTATGTTATTGTAAAACCAGGAAATTGTTGAACTCGTCTGTCCATTCCATATTTTAGGTCGGAATAAACTGACGCAACTTTATCCCAAGTTATTGATGCGACAACACCTCTTGGTGGTATTCCGAAATGGTTTTGGAATGCTATAACCGAAGCCTTCGTCTGAGGTCCAAAATAGCCCGTAGGTTCAACCGGAGGAATGTCGGGGTATGTTTGACTTATGAATGAGAGATACTCCTGTAAACGCTTTATAGCGCCCCCTCTCATTCCCTCAGTTAAAATATCGCCTTGAAATAGTGGAATGAGGTTAACTAAGTCAAATGGAACTGACTCAACTATTCCAATATATGCTTCATTAATCTTATTCCATAGTGGAAGGTCCACAATTCCTGTTTGAGGGAAGCCAAATACTTTTTGGAACTCCTTGACAGCATTTTCAGTTTTCTCTCCAAAATATCCTGTTGCAGGAAGGTCTTTTAAACAACTTAATGCTGAGTAATATGAACCAATTACGGACAGCATATATTGTAAAACCTCAACCTCTGGTGCCTGTAATCCGAATTGTAGTGTCTTTGAGAAAGGAGTACGCAATTCTTCAATTGTGAGTCCTTCGGAGATTAACTCAGCAAGACGTGTTACGCTAGTATATATATATGCAATTTTGTACCATGTTGCTTGATCTACTATACCTGTTACAGCTAAATTAAATATTGATTGAAACTCTTTTACAGCAGCTTCTGTAAAGCCATCATAAATTCCTGTGATTCCTGGTATTTTTGGTATAGCAGGATAATTGCGGGAAATTCGATTAAGCTGAATTTGGATTGTAGCAACATCATTTGAAGCATCACCTAGCTTAAGAGGTTTTCCTGGATATGATGGGGTACGCATTCTTACGGGAGCCTCCACTAATTCAATATCATCACCGTAATAATGCTGGAGTATATCAAATGCACCTAAACCCTGCTGTGCAAGGTCAACAGTACCCCATTGAGATAAACCATCACACACTACATTATATCCATCGCAAAATGCTGCAAATAAAGGTTCAATAAACCCCTGTCTACGAATATATGTATTAAATATTTCGTCAACTATAACTGAAATGTTCTCAAAAATATCTCTTCCATGAATATACTTTTGGTCATACTGAGTGCTATTTGTAATATCAAAATTATATCCTCTTGATGGATACCATTCGGTAAATATTCTGTTTAAAGCGAATGAGATTATTGCATAGATATTTGCTCTTAAGGCAGCATCAGGCCAGGTTGGGTAAATTTCACTTGAGGCAACATTTTTTAAATAGTCTGTAAAAGGTATGCTAACATTTTCAGCATCTGAATTTGGAGGTCCTAAATGTACTGTAATAGTTTCTGGAATATATACTTCTGAAAGCATTTGAAAATCTCCTTCCTTTACTCACCAGATTCTACATATCTCACGATTCGGTCCGTATTAGAAATATCAAGTGAAATAGGTATCATGTCAACTGGTTGTATTGATTGGACCCCATCAAAAATTGGGACATTTTTATATACCATTTTATAAAATCCTGTTGCTGATACAAGTATATCATAGTAGGCGAATGGTAAAACCTTATCTTGCTTTGTCAAAGAGTATTTCTTTGGCGGTGCTGGTAAAGAAACAGTTGGTGATACGCCACTTGAATTTGTTCTAAGTGAGCTAATAACTTCTGTTGAGCCATCAGGGTACACTTTCTCAACTATTACAACAGCATCCTTTACGGGAAATGCATTGCTTGCAGTACGGGTTATGACTTTAAGCTCGCCTCTGCCACTGTTTATATCTTCTGGCATACTAGAGGTATCAAAGCGTTTCTGCTGCTGAGTTACTCCACCAGTAGAACCCATAGATGGAAACATATCGTCTGTTTCAGTAATAAAGATAGATTCACCACCTGTTTCTCCAACTGGAAATATTGGTGGAATATATCCAGGAATAATAAAACTAGGATCTTCGTTCTGGGTATCTTGGATTTCCATATTTGGTTTTATAATATCATCATCAGGTTCAACTGGAACAAATTCGGGAGCTATGGGAGTTAATTGTGTAGGGATAACACCTCTGAAAGGGCGTGGTGGTAAAGGTATGCTGTTATCTATTTTTGTATTATTGTTTGATTGAGTAACATTCCATTGACCATATTTAGCATTAGAATTATTATTAGAATCAGAGTTATTATTTATCATATTATTTGCAGCAGGAATAACAGGTTCGATCGGCTGTGTAGCTGGACAGCGTGGGCGTGTGGGTGGAACATATCCGTCCTCATCTTCATCTATGGGAAGAGTGTTTTTATCATTAACCTGGTTATTTAAATTTAAGTTTGCAGGTATTTCAGGAGGAGGATTTATGCTGCCTGGACAGCGTGAGCCTTTAAAGGTAAGGTTTTTATCATTATCCATATTACTTTGTTGAAAACCTTCGGGTTTATTATTTTCCTGCCCGTTGTTTGAATTATTCTGCATATTATTAAATGTAGGTATATCTGGTGGGGGAATAATCTGCGTACCTGGGCATAGTGGTCTCATTGGCTCCATTGGAGGTTGAATATTCATATTTTCTTGGTTATTCTGCATATTAGTTTGATTGTTATTTATAGGGTTGTTCGTATTTGAATCGTCCTTAGG
>JAAYPV010000040.1 GCA_012519635.1 Clostridiales bacterium | reverse complement strand
TAAACGGGGAGATTTTTTATTATATGGAATAATTCTTTCTGGCAGAGTTCCATTATAACTTACTGGATATAATATATTATTACTTATCTTCGATGATGCCACCTGAATATTTAAACTTAATGAAGCTTTTGCCCTTGTATGTAAGCAAACCTCTTTCATTGAAGGGTACTGCTTTTAGAGTTTGCTTTGTGACATTAAAACACAGATTTTTATTGGTTTTTGTTGTGAATACAAGCTGATAGCTCTCGTTTGAAACTGATATGTTTCCCTTATCGTCAATTTTTCTTGTTCGTACATCGATTTTTTCGGTAAGCTGGGCAGTTTCGCTTATAATTCCACCTGTTTTATTTGGTGGTTGCCTTCTTTGAGTATTAGTTTTAGTCTGCCTTTGCTCAGCCTTTATTTTTTCTTTTCTGAGATTAAAAAAGAAAACTCCTATTACGATAAATGCCGATACAAGAACGACAAAAAGAAAAACCATATCTGCTGATTGCATAAAATCACTACCTTTAAAAATTTATTCGCATAATGCAATTATATCTTTTTTGGTTGGGAACCCCATACAGGATGCTGCCGCAGTACCTGTTGCAACAGCAAAGGAGAATGCTTTTTGTTTATCACTACATTCAAGATATTTTGCAATAAATCCAGCAACCATTGAGTCTCCAGCACCTGTTGAATTTACTGCAATAATGCACTTTGCTTTACAATAATATTCACTTTCACCCGAAACCATTACTGCACCACGCTTATCCATCGATACAATGACATTTTCTGCACCCATTTCGCAGAGCTTTTTAGCATAAAAAACAACATCGTCCTTTGTTTCAATAGTTGTGTTAAAAATATCGGATAGCTCATATATATTGGGCTTTACGAGAAAGGGTTTATGCTTTAAAGTGTTTATAAGCTGTTCACCGCTGGCATCTACAATTGTGAGGATATCTCTATCGGATAAAGCCGACATAATACTTGCGTAAATATTACTGCCTAATGATGAAGGGGCATTGCCTGCAAGGACTAGAACATCTCCACTTTTTAGCACTACTAGCTTTTCAAACAAAGGCTTTAAGCTTTGCTCAGAAATATAAGGTCCCTGTGCGTTTATTTCCGTTTCCTCACTGCCCTTTAGTTTAACATTAATACGGGAGTTCCCCTCAGAGAGCATGATAAACTCATCGATACAGCCGATTTTTCTGACTTCCTCTTTAATTTGTCTGCCAGTAAATCCGGCTACAAATCCAAGTGCGGTACTTTGTACACCAAGATTTTTAAGCATGATGGAAACATTAAGACCCTTTCCGCCAGCAATAAGACTTTCGCTAGTGCAACGATTGACACTGTTTCTTTTAAGGTTGTCAACCTGCATTATATAATCAAGTGATGGATTAAGCGTAACGGTGTAAATCATGGTTCCTCCCTATTACAAGCCATTAGGATTTTTAACAGTAAAGTTCCAACTATCAGCGCACATTTCGTCGAGGTTATATTTTGCCTCCCAATTCAACAGCCTTTTTGCCTTTTCAGCATTGGCATATGAAACTGCTAAATCGCCAGCGCGTCTTGGTGCAAATTCCTTTGGAATTTCCTTTTCGCATGCTTTTTCATAGCTTGCAACGACCTCAAGAACGCTTGAACCACTGCCTGTACCTAAATTTATTGGTTCAAAGCCCTTATGTTTTTTGGCATAGGCTAATGCTGAAATATGTCCCTTTGCCAAATCCACAACATGAATATAATCTCTAATACCTGTCCCGTCAGGGGTATCATAATCATTTCCGTAAATATTTAATTTCTCCAGCTTGCCAATAGCAACCTGAGCAATATATGGTACAAGGTTATTAGGAATACCATTCGGGTCTTCGCCAATAAGCCCGCTTTTATTTGCACCTATCGGATTGAAATATCTAAGGGATACAACACTCCACTCGCTATCAGCAACACATATATCACTCAAAATCTGCTCAATCATAACCTTTGTATAGCCATATGGGTTAATGGCAGATGTTTGCATATCTTCAGTATATGGGGGACGATTATCTACTCCATAAACAGTGGCTGATGAGGAGAAAATCATAGTCTTGCATTGATATTTATTCATTACCTTTAATAAATTGATAGTCCCGACTATATTATTATTGTAGTATTCAAGCGGTTTTTGCACGGATTCTCCAACTGCCTTCAAGCCGGCAAAATGTATTACAGCATCAATCTCATTTTCCTCAAAAATTTTACACATTCCATCATAATCGAGCATATCGACTTCATAAAACTTAAAGATTTTATTTGTCAACTGTTGAACACGATTAGCACTTTCAAGCTTTGAGTTGCTTAAATTATCCATTACAACTATTTCATAGCCTTCATTAAGCAATTCAACACAGGTATGGCTACCTATAAATCCGGTTCCACCAGTAACTAATATTTTGCCCACTTGCTACCTCCTGAATTTTGTACAAAATTTTATTAACACACATATTATATATTTTTTTTATAATTATTTCAACCTTTTTATAAGACAAAGCCAAGAATATTTAGTTACAAAGGTATTGAGTTTTGTTACATTTTGTAAAAACAAAGAGCATATTCACATTAATCTTTTTTATAGATTTGTGGAATATGCTCATTTATTTAATAGCCTATAGAGAGTTAAAACTCAAGTCTATCCTCGATATACTTAACTAAATCCTCGATTTTAACACGCTCCTGAGCCATTGTGTCCCTATCGCGAACTGTTACACAGCCGTCCTTTTCCAATGTATCAAAGTCATATGTTATACAGAAAGGTGTACCAATTTCATCCTGCCTGCGATAACGCTTACCGATTGCTCCTGTTTCGTCATATTCCACATTAAATTTCTTTGCAAGCATTGAATAAACCTCAAGAGCAGGTTCTTTCAGCTTCTTTGTGAGAGGTAGAATACAAGCCTTAACAGGTGCAAGAGCAGGATGCAGATGTAAAACAGTTCTTACATCGCCATCTTCAAGAGTTTCCTCATCATATGCCTCACAAAGGAATGCAAGAGTAACCCTATCAACACCAAGTGATGGCTCAACAACATAAGGAATGTATTTACTGTTGTCCTCAGGGTCAAAGTATTCTAAAGATTTTCCGCTATGTTCTATATGCTGTTTTAGGTCATAGTCAGTTCTATCAGCGATACCCCAGAGTTCACCCCAACCGAATGGGAACATAAATTCTATATCAGTTGTAGCCTTAGAATAGAATGATAATTCGTCCTTATCATGGTCACGCATTTTCAAGTTTTCTTTGTTTATACCAAGTGTCAAGAGCCAGTTCATGCAGAAATCCTTCCAGTAGTAGAACCACTCAAGGTCTGTATCGGGCTTGCAGAAGAATTCAAGCTCCATCTGTTCAAATTCTCTTGTTCTGAAGATAAAGTTACCGGGAGTAATCTCGTTTCTGAATGATTTACCTATTTGAGCGATACCAAAAGGTATTTTCTTTCTTGAAGTACGCTGAACATTGTTAAAGTTTACGAATATACCCTGAGCTGTTTCTGGGCGGAGGTAAATTTCATTTTTAGAATTTTCAGTTGTACCCTGAAAAGTTTTGAACATAAGATTGAATGTTCTGATATCGGTGAAATTTGAAGCACCGCAATCGGGGCATTTAATATTGTTTTCAGCGATAAAATCACTCATTTGTTCAAAGGACCAGCCTGCAGGAACAGCATCTGATTGTGATTCAATAAGCTGGTCAGCGCGGTGACGCGTTTTACATTCTTTACAGTCCATGAGCGGGTCTGAGAAACCGCCTACATGTCCAGAAGCTACCCAAACCTGAGGATTCATGAGGATTGCACTATCGAGTCCGACATTATAGGGGCTTTCTTGAACGAATTTTTTCCACCATGCTTTTTTAACATTATTTTTGAGCTCGACGCCGAGAGGGCCGTAGTCCCATGAGTTGGAGAGCCCGCCATAGATTTCGGAGCCAGCGTAGATAAAACCTCTTGATTTACAGAGGGCGACAATTTTGTCCATAGTTTTTTCGGTATTTTTAAGCATTTTATCCCATCCTTAATAAAATTAACGAAATGTCAATCTTTATTTTATGCTATATTAGGGTAAATGTCAAGGGGTTGCCCTGCCGCCATGCAACGAATTTCTTATTTTATATTTATATTGATTGGTTGGCAGTTGTATAAGGAATGTAACTAAAAATGAAGTTAAGAACAAAATAATAATCTAGCGTTTATTGAGTGTTATCATAATGGCGAATAAAATCCACATAAAATTTAACTGCCCTTGACAATGATGCTACATCCAGATTCTCATTAACAGCATGAGCCGACTTCATTTGTGCGTCACTCATAGTCAACGGCACAAACCTCAATACACAATCACATATCTTAGTATAATGTCTTGCATCAGTCCCAGCAAGCATTACATACGGAATTACAGGTATATCCCCGAAAGTATCCTTAATTTGCTTTATAACCTGCCTATACGCATATGTATTCATGTTCGCAACAGGTGGAATATCATATCCCGATATCATCTCCATCCAGATATCATACCTTTGCGCAATTTTAAGCACTTTTTTAAGCGATGGCTCAAGTGGCTCATGTATCATAAAACGCATATTAGCGGTAACGCTTGCCTCTTCGGGAATTACATTTGCACCATTGCTGCCCTTAGCTTGTGTAAATACACAGGTTGTCGATACAAGAGCATTTGCCTGCCCACCCATTTTCGACATAACAAGGGGTAGAATCCAGCCGAAAAGCCAGAGGTTACCTAAGACAAGACGGTATTTAAATGGCATATATGGCACCATTTCCTTATACATACGCTTTACAGGGGCAGTAATTTTTTTCTTAAATGGTGGACGCGTTTCTATTCTATCAATCAGCTTTGCAAGTCGTGCAAAGGGATTATTTTTAAATGGAATACTCGCGTGACCACCATGAGAATTAGCGATAAATTTAATATTTGCTCTGCCTTTTTCAAAAATGCCGACCATTGCAGTCTGAGCGTTGCTGCCAAGCATATCTCCCATAACAGAGCCGCCCTCATCCATTACCAATTCAAATTTAATTCCTTTTTTATATAGATAATCGACGGTTTTAACAGCACCATCACCAGTTATTTCCTCATTACAGGAAGATGCGATATAGACATCACATGATGGAGTAAAGCCGATTGAAAGCAGGTACTCAACGCTTTCAAGTATAGCACATAGTGCACCTTTTGTATCAATAGCCCCCCTTCCCCAAATTTTTCCTTCTGCAATCGTGCCGGAAAAGGCAGGATATTTCCATTCGCCCGTTGCCTCAACGACATCATGATGAGACATCAGCAGTATAGGAAGTCTATCGGGATTTTTGCCCTTCCATCGATAAAGCAATGCTCCATCAATATCTGTTTTTTCCAGTCTTGAGTGGATAAGGGGGTATAACTCCTCTAGCTTTTCGTGCATTTTATAGATATAGGTTAAATCAGAATTTCCTCTTACACTTACAGAGGGAATTTGAATCATTTCCGATAAATTTTTAGCATGCTTTTCGGGGTTGATGCCGTCCTTTTCTGTGTCATAGGGTTTTCCATTGACATAGTCCTTTTTCAGTCTAATTGCATTAATTACAGCGATTCCAAACAAAACAAGTAATATAAGAATAATAAAAAATATAGAGTATAATAGCATTATACTAACCTCGATTAAGATTCATTTTAATATATTATATTTTATCACACCTGCAGAAAAATTGCTACACTTAAACATAATATTTCAAAATATAAAAAAGGAATAGAAATAACTCTATTCCCTAAATGTTTTGTAAAAATAAGGAGTCCAATATAATTTAATAATAATTTTATGTTTCAGCGGTTATTATTTTTTTATCGTCCAATTCGTTCAGAATAAAGGGGAGTACCTCATGAGGTTGAATATCAAGCACATAAGCAAATTCGTCAAACAAGAGGTGCTCTGCATCACGCATAATTTTTTCGTCAGACATACGCATTTTCTTGCCATTTGAAAGCAAATTCTCTTGGTGCTCGTATAGAGTTTTGATTAAAGCTATAAGTTGTTTTGGGTCACCCTCTTTTAGTATTTCGTTAAACTTCTCACTTCTTGCCTGATAGTCCTCAATCCAAATCGTTTCTTCGTTGGGAATAGAATGTATCAGCTCATACACCTCTTCGCACGACATTACATTTCTAAACTTATCTAAATTTCTGTTAATAGGGGTGTATATGGTGGATTTGTTTGAATGCACAGGTTCGAGGACGCAGTACACTTGCTCTTCGGTGCCATAAAACTTTTCCTTACGGATATCGGTAATCTTACAGACACCATTATTACCGTAGACAACATAATCGTTGACTGCATATATTTTCATATTGCCTCCTTACATCGTTCCCCGTTTCATATTCCATCATTAAATGAGTAGGGGAGGGTTTATTGCGTTTGCATCATATTTCAACCAATTATTGATGGCATACAATTGGTTATAGCACTCTATAGTAATTATAACATATTTTCAGATTTAATGTAATGGGCAATTTGTATAAAAATAACGAAATTTCATGTGATATTCTTAAGGTGCAGTAAAATTATGAAAAAATTGCATTAATTTTATTTAATAAATGATTAGAAGTGTTTAAACAGGGCAAAATATTTTAATGAGCTAATTTTAGTTAAAATAGAAACGGCTATTCATAAAAGAAAAGCCGTTTTGTTTTAAAATGATTTTATAACCGGATTAAAGAGGTTTTACATTAATTGCTCTGATTTTACCGCTGTTTCTGCTATCAGTTTCTGTATCAAATGAAACTCTCTGTCCCTCGCTAAGAGTCTTAAACCCATCTGAAACAATTGCTGAGAAGTGAACGAAAACATCATCACTACCGTCGTCATTTGAGATAAATCCAAATCCTTTGTCTGCATTAAACCATTTTACTGTACCTTTATTCATTAAAGATACCTCCATTCAATTAATTTTGGCTGTATAAACTAAAAACGCATATTTTTGATAGTCATTTAAGTCGGTCAATGATTATCAAAAATATGCGTAATCAGTCGAACATTAAAATACCATATCATGTATTATATCATGCTTATTTGCAAATGTCAAGTCTTTTTTAAAAATAATTTTAAAAGTATATTTATACATAAGGCTGTATAAGTTTTAGTGTAAAATGTAAAAAATATAGTATATGCAAAGTGCTATTTTTGTTTATACGATACATGAATTATATATGTAGTTTGAATAATATTTTATTCTTTTTTGAAAAATCATTCTCTAAACTGTTGCAAAAAAAAAATGGTGTGCTAAAATGTAAAATGTATGTGAATAAAAAGTCTATGAGCTGGTAAAGTGTAAAAAATAGGTGGAAAAGGAATGATATTATGACGATAGGATTTTCAGAATTTCTTTCTCAGGCACTTTCAAATCCAATGTTAATGATGATCGCAATTTTGACAACAGCTGTTATTTTGGTAAATGGTTGGACAGATGCACCAAATGCAATAGCAACCTGCATTTCAACTCGTGCAATCGGACCCCGTCCAGCAATTATTATGGCAGCCATCTTTAACTTCTTAGGTGTTTTTGTTATGACTAAAATTAATACTAGTGTTGCTGCAACAATATATAATATGGTCGATTTCGGAGGGAATTCTGAAAATGCTATCAAGGCACTCTGTGCTGCGTTGATTGCCATAGTTATATGGGCGACAGCTGCATGGGCATTTGGTATCCCAACAAGTGAAAGTCACGCCTTGATTGCTGGTATTTCAGGCGCTGCAATTGCATTACAAGGTGGCTTTAGTGGGATAAATGGTTCAGAGTGGGTAAAGGTTATATATGGATTGGGTATATCCACCGTTTTAGGTTTAGGCTTTGGTTGGGGAACAGTTAAATTAACAGAGCTTATCTGTAAGGGCATGGACAGACGAAAGACTAATAAGTTCTTTAAAACAGCTCAGATAGGTGGCGGTGCTGCTATGGCGTTTATGCATGGTGCACAGGATGGACAGAAATTCATGGGTGTATTTATGCTCGGTATCTTCCTTGCTCAAGGAAGTGACGGCGGTGGAAATTTTGAAATTCCATTCTGGCTTATGATTTTATGTTCATTAGTCATGGGTCTTGGAACTTCAATTGGCGGATATCGTATTATTAAATCCGTTGGTATGGACATGGTAAAGCTTGAAAAATATCAGGGCTTTTCAGCTGATGTGGCTGGTGCTGGTTGTATTTTAGTATCATCATTAACAGGAATTCCTGTTAGTACTACTCATACAAAAACTACTTCAATTATGGGCGTTGGCGTAGCAAAGCGTCTAAGCAATGTAAACTGGGGCGTTGTAAAGGAAATGGTTTTAACTTGGGTATTGACGTTTCCGGGATGTGGACTTATTGGTTTCTTAATGGCGTTGCTGTTTATGAAGGTATTTTAATTAAGACTAAAAAGTATAGGAGAAAGTAACATGAAAAAAAAGAGTAAAAACTTCGATTATTTCGATTCGTTTGTTCGTATGGTAGAGTATTCATGCAAGGCAGCTCTTTTACTTCAGCAGGTTGTAAAAAACTATGATCCATACAAAATTAAAGAGCAAATGATTGAAATGCATGAAATTGAGCATGGTGGTGATACCAGCAAGCATGAAATGATGAATGCTTTGGTAAAGGAGTTTATCACACCTATTGAACGAGAGGATATCACAGGAATCGGACAGCAGATTGATGAGGTTACTGATACAGTAGAAGATGTTTTAATGCGTCTTTATATGTTCAATATACAAACTATTCGTCCTGAGGCGATTGAGTTTGTGGATGTAATTGTTGAATGTTGTAATGCATTGAAAAAGGCTTTGCAGGATTTCCATAATTTCAAGAAATCTCCTACAGTTAAGGAAAATATCATTCAGATAAACTGTTTAGAGGAGGATGGGGACAAGCTCTATACTGAAGCTGTTCGCAATCTCCATACTACAAGCAAGGACCCAATTGAGATTATGGTTTGGTCTGAAACATTTGATAGACTTGAAAGATGCTGTGATGCTTGTGAAGATGTAGCAAACCTAATGGAGTCAGTTATTTTGAAAAATAGTTAAGATATAGCATTAAGGTGTAGATATAAAGTGTTTTATAATGCTTTATTTCTGCACTTTTGTTTTCATATGTGCGACTTTTAAAGTTATGAAAATTATGCTATAATAGCTTTAGTTATCTAAAAAAGATTACGAAAGCGGGGATATTATGACACTGCAGCAGTTGAAATATATTTTGAAAATAGTCGAATGTGGCTCTATAAATGAGGCAGCTAAACAGCTCTTTATCTCTCAACCAAGCCTTTCCAATGCGGTTAAGGAGCTTGAAAATGAGGTTAATATAGAGATATTTAACCGTTCCGCAAGAGGAATTTCACTTACTGTTGATGGTGTTGAGTTTTTGTCCTACGCACGACAGATTATAGAACAGGTGGACTTGCTTGAACAAAGGTATAAGCATAAAAAGCCATCACGCAAGCTATGCTCTGTTTCAACTCAACACTATGCCTTTGCAGTAAATGCTTTTGTAAATCTCATTCGTTCAAGCGATGCTGATGAGTATGAGTTTACGTTGCGTGAAACAAGAACACATGACATAATTGAAGATGTCAAAAATATGAGAAGTGAGATTGGAATTTTGTATCTCAGTGATTTTAATGAAAAGGTTATTATGAAGTTTTTGAATGAAAATCAGCTTGTTTTTAATTCACTTTTTAAGGCGAAACCACATGTTTTTGTAAGTGTGTATAATCCGCTTGCTAAGAAGAAATGTGTTGAATTGGAGGATTTGGAGGAGTATCCATGCTTACAATTTGAACAAGGGGAATTTAATTCCTTTTATTTTTCAGAGGAGATTTTAAGTACTGTTTATCATAAGAAAAGTATTTATGTAAGTGACCGTGCTACATTGTTTAATCTTCTGATAGGGCTTAATGGATATACAATTTGTACTGGTGTACTGAATAGTGATTTGAATGGGAATGATATTGTGGCTGTTCCTTTAAATTCTGATGAAAATATGCTTGTCGGCTGGATTATGAATAAGAAGGCTGTTTTAAGCAAGGAGGCACAGAGATATGTTGATGAACTTAAAAAGCTGATTAAAGAATATGGATTTGAAGTGTTGTGCTGATTTATTTAAAAGTATCAATTTTTACTTGATTATTTCTTATATTTTATTGATTTATTAAGAAAATTAGGTTATAATATTTGATGCAACAAAATTTGCAAAGTGTTTAGGGGTGACAGATTATAAAAAAAGTTGAAATCTTTTCTGATGGTGCTTGTAGTGGAAATCCGGGTCCCGGTGGCTATGGGGTCATTTTAAAATATAAAGGCAATGTAAAGGAATTATCAGGTGGTGAGGCAAGCACCACAAATAACAGAATGGAGCTTATGGGGGTAATTGTCGGATTGTCGGCACTTAAGGAGCCATGTGAGGTAATCTTGACAACGGATAGCAGATATGTTGTTGATTCAGTTACTAAGGGCTGGGTTTATAATTGGAAGAAAAGGGGCTGGATTAAGCCTGACAAAAAGCCTGCGCTGAATGTTGATTTGTGGGAACAGCTATTGCCATTGCTTGAAAAGCATAAGGTTGAGTTTAATTGGGTTAGGGGACATGCGGGGCATCCAGAAAATGAACGGTGCGATGAGCTTGCTGTTATGCAAAGGGACAAATATGCATCTGGTGGGTGAAAAATATACAAAAATCCACCTAATTTATATGTTATTTTATAGCTTAATACAGGATAGTTTAATTTTTGAGCAAAACTATTGCAATTTCTACTAGATTGGTATATAATCATAATATACACATAGGAACATATAAACAACTATTCAAATGTTAAAGAAGGTTTTATTATGGATAAAAGATTTGTATATGCAGATAACGCAGCAACAACGAAGGTTTCTGACATTGTGTTGAATGCAATGTTGCCTTATTTTAGTGAGCATTATGGAAATGCATCAAGCATATATGAAATGGGAAGAAACGCTAAGCGGGCGTTAGAACTTTCAAGAGAAAAGGTTGCTAAGGCATTATCTTGCGAGCCGAATGAGATTTATTTTACAAGTTGTGGCTCAGAGGCTGATAATTGGGCGATTAAGGGTGTCTGTGAAAAGCTTGGCCCTAAGGGTAAAAAGCACATTATCACTTCTGTTTTTGAGCATCATGCAGTACTTCATACCTGTGAGGCGCTTGAAAGACAGGGCTTTGAGGTAACATATATACCAGTTGACGAGAAGGGCATTGTTAAGCTTAATGAGCTAAAGAATGCTATTCGTGAAGATACAGCAACTGTATCAATTATGTTTGCTAATAATGAGATTGGTACAATTCAGCCTATAAAGGAAATTGCTGATATTTGTAAGGAGCGTGGAGTGATTTTCCATACCGATGCTGTTCAGGCTATCGGAAATGTTGAAATTAATGTTAAGGAGCTTGGCGTTGACCTATTGTCATTGTCTGGACATAAAATTCATGCTCCTAAGGGAGTAGGTGCTTTATATATCCGCAAGGGATTGGTTTTACCTAATTTTATTCATGGTGGCGCTCAAGAGAGGAATAAGCGTGGTGGAACTGAAAATGTTGCATCAATAGTTGGCTTGGGAGTTGCTATGGAGGAGGCTGTTAAGGATATTCCTCAGCGTGTTGAAAGAGTAACAAGACTGCGTAACAGGCTGATTGACGGCATTTTACAACTGCCTCATACAAGGCTTAATGGCGACAGGGAGAAAAGACTTTGCGGAAACTGCAATATCTCAATTGAGGGAGTTGAGGGTGAGGCATTGCTCTTAATGCTTGATATGCATGGAATATGTGCATCATCGGGTTCAGCTTGTACATCAGGTTCACTTGACCCATCCCATGTATTGCTTGCTTTGGGGCTAAGCCATGAGGTTGCACATGGTTCGTTAAGACTCTCTATCAGTGACGAAACAACTGATGAAGATGTGGATTATATTTTAGAGGTTATGCCAAAGGTAGTAAATCGTCTTCGTGAGATGTCACCACTTTGGGAGAAGATTGTTAAGGCTGAAAACAGATAAGGAGATAGATTATGTTATATAGTGATAAGGTTTTAGACCATTTTGCAAATCCAAGAAATGTTGGAGAAATAGAAGATGCTGATGGTATAGGTGAGGTTGGCAATGCTAAGTGCGGCGATATCATGAAAATGTATATTAAGGTAAATGGTGGAATAATTACCGATGTAAAATTCAAAACATTTGGTTGTGGAGCGGCTGTTGCTACTTCCTCAATGGCTACTGAATTAATAGTTGGAAAATCTATTGATGACGCCTTGAAGCTAACTAATAAAGCGGTTGTTGAGGCGCTTGATGGATTGCCACCATCAAAGATACATTGTTCAGTATTGGCTGAACAGGCAATTAAATCTGCTATTTCCGATTACTATCAAAAGCAGGGAATTGACCCTGTACCAATTGTTGGTGAAGTGGGCGATTGTGACGCTTGTCACCACTAATTACAGAATAATAAAAGGTGGAAACATTAATTTGATTTCCACCTTTTTTGATTGATAATAGAATAACAGGGGTGAGATACTGCTAGTACAGTATTAGCGTCTTCTCCCTCCACCACCATGAGTACCACCTCTGCTTGATCTGTGTGTTGAGGTTCTGCCTAAGCTGTGGCCGCCTCCGAAACCGCCTACATTATTATCAGTATCAATTTTTACCTTTGTTACATATTCTCGAATAAAATCATCTCTGCGTTCAAGCATTTTTGTTCTGTTTTCACAAATATAATTTGTAGCAGAAATTGTTTTATGCATTTTGTATTGTGAGACAATAATTAAGCCGATAACGGTTGAAACAGCAGCACTGATAAGAAAGCTGATACCCAATGCTGAAAGCCAGTTATAGCTTTTAGAATAGCTGTATTTAAGGGATTCTATAAAAGCAAGTGATGCTCCCTCATAATCATTTTTTTGTAATTTTGGTGTAATGTCATCAAGCATATGCTGTATATCGGAATCACGGTATTTTTTGATAGCAGAGCCACTTGTGGAAATCCAATCAATTTTTGTGTCATTATTGATTAATAATAATATTCCGTCAGTGTTAATTCCAAATAATTCATCGTAAAAATCATCAGCATAGTTCATAGGTGATTTGCCTTTTAAATCATCTGTAATCACAATTCCGATATTCATTTTATACTTATCAGTAGCTTCTTTAATTGCCTTATTTACAATTTCCTCTTCACTTTCAGTCAAACTGTTATCAAGGTCATAAACCATATTTCCGTTAAAGCTAGCAGATATGGTCGGCACGGCAAGCGTAAAGATAATGAATATAAGGGGTAGGATTATTTTTAGTTTTTTCATGAGAAGAAATACCCCCCGATTGTAAGAATAAGGGTAAGAATAGCTGTAAGTATACCACAGAACCTTAAGAGCTTCGGAATACTTAAAGGAGGTTTTCCAGCCAACTTGTAGGTTTGCCCGTTAATAACAAAGGAGTAGCTTTTGTCCTTATATTTGTATGTCATAAACCATACGGGCAGTAGTATATAATTCCAATCGGTTTTTAGAATACTTATATCAGAATTTGTGACATGAAGGCTGCTATAACCTGTCATTGTTGAACGAATAAGTCTGTCACATCCGTCAACAGCTCTGTTTTTAATTCTAGGAAAGACCTCAGATTTATCGACATCATATTTATCAGCAAAAAATCCACTTAAAAAGGACATGGAGAAGCTTTTCAATTCATCATAGTTAAATGGCTCAATTGCTTCCATCAACTTATCATCAATCTTGCTTGAGCCATCAGCAGGTATTCCCTCCATAAAAACAGAGGCACGCCTTATTACTGAAAATTCCTTTGTTTCAGTATATTTATAGTTCCCAGCAACCCATGAGCGTGTTTTCTTTCCGATTGCATTCATATTTGCTTTTATTGTGCAATTGGCAATCCAGAATGGAACATAGACCCCAGCCATTTTTTCTAATTGCTGATTGGATTTAAAATCATCGGGCAGGAACCATTTTTTCTTACACCATTGCTTGAATAGCTCTTCTGCTTTATGCTTATCAAAATTGAATGGAATAATTTTGCTTGGCTTATAATCACCTGAAAGTCTGCCAGTAAGAATAACAGGATTATGACAATAGTAGCAAAAGGTAGCTGAGGTTGTATCCTCAGCCATAATTTCCGCACCACAGTTAGGGCAAGAATAGAGGTTGGTATGCTCTTCAAATTCCTGTTCTTCTTTTACGATTTTCTCAGCAACATTTTCGTCAAGATTAATATTTTCATTATTATTGAAGATTTCTTTTATTTCAGCTTCGGTGAATCGACTAAGGCAGTATTCACAGCCGAAATTCTGCTGGTCAGCCTGATATTCAAGATTGCCACCACAGTTGGGACATTTATATTGAACAACTTCCATTAATCACACCTCTGTTTTTATTGCGGCTTTTTGCTTCCACAGTTCGAACAGAAATTACCACTACTCTCAGTTCCGCATGAGCATTTCCATGATAATGACTGAGGGTTTCCACATTGTGAACAGAATTTACCTGTGTTCATATTTCCGCATGAGCATTTCCAGCCAGTAGATTCAATTGGTTTAGGGTTGCCACATTCTGAGCAGAACTTACCTGTATTTTTATTGCCGCAGGAACAAGTCCATACAT
>JAAYPV010000039.1 GCA_012519635.1 Clostridiales bacterium | reverse complement strand
GAAAAAACACTAAAAACCCCGAAATGCATCTATGGTTTTTACCTTCAATTTTTCGACCTAAAAACGTCAAAAATCCACGTAGTTACGTGGATTTTTGGGTGTGCATCTATTTTGTATATGCTAGATGGCCCGCCCGGCAGGAATTGAACCTGCGACACATACGGTCGGAGCATATTGCTCTATCCACTGAGCTACGGACGGTTAAATGTAATACTGTGTTAATTTTAGGAAATTTGCACTAATAAATTAAAATTATTTATATGTAACGCATAAATTATTACACATGCAATATATTATAGCAAACTATATTGTTTTTTTCAAGTGTTTATGCTATAATAATTTATACAATATTTATCAACATTATTATCGTTTAGCAATAATATGGAGTGAATAAAAATGCAAAGTTCAATTTATCTTTTGGTAACTCAAACAGGTACAACTATCTCTAAAATAATTAAGTTGTTTACACGCAAGCCATATAACCATGCTTCTTTATCTAGTGATTTGTTCCTTTCAGAAATGTATAGTTTTTGCCGCACTTACAAAAGATTCCCAATACCAGCTACTTTTAATGTAGAAGTGGTTGGAAAAGGTGTACTAGGTATGTTTAACTATATACCTTGTGAAATATATGAGATCCCTGTTACCTTTGAACAGAAAAAAAAGTTTGAATTATTAATTGAGCATTTTAAAACTAATCGAAAAAAATATTCATATAACTATTTAGGCTTAGGCTCAATATTGCTTAAAATAAAATATAAAAACAAAAACAAGTTTCTTTGTTCACAATTTACTGCATATATCCTGCAGCAAATAGGAATTGAACTAAAAAAACCTGTTTCATTATGCACACCTGAGGATTTAAGGCATATGCCAAATTGCCATCTTCTCTATAAGGGCGATTTAATCCAATATTACTATGAACTTAATAAACAATTGAAATTCAAAGGGGCATGATTCTTTGCCTCTGATATAAGTCTAATAATTGCTTTTATTTTTTCAGATGTAAATATATATGTTGTAAATATAATGGAGTCATTCTCCTTTAAAACAGATAAATCTATTCTATATTTATTGTTTAAAACTGATACTTCTGCACTGATCCCTTCATTAAACTGAATATCAAGCATCGTTATCTGTTCCTTATTCATTGTATTATGAGATTTTGTATATACCTTCATGCAACCCCATATTAATCCATTCAGCAAAAGATAAACTGATATGGCAAGTATAGGGGTTTTCATTTTTCCTTTATTCATTTTATCATCCTTTGCTTTTTATATGTAAACTTAATGTATAATTATGTCAATGTCAAAAGAGCATTTGTGATGGATTTACCTATTAATTCACCTGAATATCTCACTTGCTCCAATGTATTTCCATGTGAGCCTACCTCAATCAATAGACTACCTGTTGTTAAATCCTGATTATACTTTCTATAATCAAACATAATCGGTCTTGTTAATCCAGGATAAGAAGTCTCCATCTGCTGTTGAAACAGACAAGCAAGTCTGAAGTTGTGCATATAGTTCGGCATGCCCATTGTCCCATCATCACATCCAGAAATAATCATTACCTGTGCTGCTTTTTTACCATTAAAGGTTGTGACGGGTTGTATTAAATTACCATCAGATGTAATCGCATCTCTGTGTATATCAAGTACTACCTTTATAGATGGGTACTGTGCTAATATTGCTTTTACTGTTTCTGCACTCCTTTGATATGAACCATTATATGATGGGTAATCATGTATTGTTGTGTCATGTATGGTTACAATCCCTGACGCCTCTAATTGCTTTTTTATTTCATCTGCAACCATAACTACATTTTTAGTAGGATCCGTTGTCCGATAATTAAAGCTATTGTCATAAAAGTTTCTCTCATACGGTTCAAAACTCTCTGTAGTATGTGTATGCATCAGAAGTACCTGCGGCTCACCATTTAATTCAATCTTAAACTCTGGTTTAAGCTTGCTTTCCTGAAAAAGCTCATAATTTGAATGACTTGTATTGTTCATGACCTGTCCACTATTTTCAAGGTTAAAATATTTATTTCCACCATACAAGCCAAATGAGGTTTGAATAACATCACCACTCACATTATCAAGATTTTCTGGATATGGCTTTACACCTACATCTTGAACATTTGTACTCGCAGAGCTTTTTGCACCTGTATTGACTTCATCTTCTGATTCTTCCTCCCACCCAAATCCATATGAAAGAATACTATCCTCATAAAAAGGATAAGAGTCTATTTGCTTGAATTCTGATATAACAGTCTCACTTTCTTGTTTATTAAATATATTAATCTTATTTGCTGTAACTGAAAGATATGAAATTCCTCTAATTGTAATTGACGCTATAAATGGTGATGACAACATTGCCAATAAACATATACCAATCATTTTTGCTTTTCTTCTGCCAAATCGACTCATCACTTCCACCACCTTATTATTGGATGTATATATAATTTTATTCAATAGAATTAACAAATATACATAAGTGGTACAAGCTTATAACGACAACAAAATACTATTATTTATTAACCAATTATCTTATATAGAATTATTCATAAAAATTATAATATTAATATGAGGAATAAAAAATGAAAAAGAAAAGTACTCCATTTAAAATATTTGTCATTTTATTACCCGTTATCTCCATTCCCACTATATTTTTTACTGTAAATCTATATGAAAAATATATTTACAGCATACATTTCCCCTGTTTATTCAATGTTTTAACTGGGTATCTATGTCCAGGATGCGGTAATACACGAAGTATTATTGAACTTCTAAATGGCAATATCCTGTTATCACTTAAATACAATCCATTCATTATTATTTCTTTTATCTTTCTTATTCTTCTATACATAGAGATTTTTACTTCAACCTTTTTTGTGCATAAAAAAATAATTCCCAGAAGTAATAAATTTCTATTTATTGCTTTGGGAATTATGATTTTTTATTATTTTATAAGAAACTTTATACCTGTATTAATCATACCAGGATTTTATTAATAAGAAGATTCGCTACGATAACCCTCAATAAATTGATCCATAAATTGTTCAGCATCAAAAACATCTTTTCCATATTTCTCTTCGTATTCTAAAATAAAATCTGGAATCTTTCCTTCTTCTTCGTATTCTTCAATGATTTGATCAGCAT
>JAAYPV010000038.1 GCA_012519635.1 Clostridiales bacterium | reverse complement strand
TTTTTTACCTTTACATAGTCCTAATTGAACCTTTACTCTAGAGCCTTTAAAATAGATTGAAAGGGGAATGAGAGTCAAACCATCTTGTTTAATTGCTCCAAAGAGTCTAAAGATTTCTTTTTTATGGAGTAGCAGTTTTCGTTCTCTCAAAGGGTCCTTGTTAAATATATTTCCTTTTTCATATGGTGAAATATGCATTCCTTTAATAAATATTTCACCATTATCAATTGAACACCAGCTATCCTTGAGATTAACATTGCCTTGACGGATTGATTTTACTTCGGTGCCGACAAGTTCTATTCCAGCCTCAAAGCTTTCAAGGACAAAATAGTCATGTCTGGCCTTACGATTTTCAGCAATAGTTTTAAATCCCTCTTGTTTCATATGTCAACCTCCTTTTGAAATCTCAGTAAGTGATATTATACACTTTATTTTTATTTTTGTCAATATGGGAAATTAAGTAAAATATATGATGTAAAACTTAAATTAGTTTTACATCATATATAAGTTAATATTAGCTACCAAGTCTTATCATTTCATCAATACATTTACGGGATTTTGAAATTTCCTCATCAGTCATGATTATTTCAAATGCAGGACCGTCATTAATACCTTTTATTGACTTATAAACATCGACAAGTGTAGTTAGCTTCATATTAGGGCAGACAATTTTCTTTGAAAGTATATAAAAATCCTTGTCCATACATTCGTATTGTAATGATTCAGCAATACTGATTTCTGTTCCGATGATAAATTCCTTATGGTCGGATTTTTTTGCAAATTCGATAATTCCGGAGGTAGAGCCAACATAATCAGCTTTTTCTACGACAGCAGGAATACATTCAGGATGCACTAAAACTAATGCATTTGGATGCATAGCCTTTGCAGCTTCGAGGTCCTTTACTGTAACAGCAGCATGAACAGGACATCCGCCCTGCAGTAACTTTATGTCCTTGTTAGGAACCTGTTTTTTAACATAATCACCTAAATTGCAATCAGGAATAAACAAGATTTTATCATTTTCAATTCGATTCACAATTTTGACAGCCGTTGAAGAAGTAACACATACATCACATACAGTCTTTAGCTTAGCGGTTGTATTAATATAGGCTACAACAGTACGGTCAGGCTCCATTTTTTTAACCTGTTCGATAAGTTCAGGTTCCATTTGTTCTGCCATAGGGCAACCAGCAAGCGGATTGGCTAGAAAGACTCTTTTGTCTGGTGAAAGCATTTTTGCAGTTTCAGCCATAAAATGCACACCGCAAAGCAAAATGTTTTTTTGAGTTGCTTTTTGTGCCATAAGGCTTAACTGGAAGGAGTCGCCGACAAAATCAGCAATTTCAATGATTTCTCTTCCCTGATAGCTATGTGCGAGAATAAAAACATCATTTTCTTTTTTGAGTTTTAAAATATCGCTTTGTACTTTACTTATCATAATTAATTCTCCTATACAAAATGTTTATACTGTTTATACTATTGTGTTTCTAAATATCGCTCAACGGAGTTTACTGCATTAGCACCATCAGCAGCTGCAGTGATAATCTGTCTTAAATTTTTAACTCTGATATCTCCAGCCACAAAAACCCCTTTAGCATTGGTTATACCTGTTTCGTCGGCAATGACATATCCATTTTCATCCATATCAACAAGTCCCTCTAGAAATTTTGTCATTGGAGTTGAGCCAATTGCAATAAATACGCCATCTAAAGCTATATTTGATTTTTCGTTGGTATTAGTATTAACAATATCTATGCTTTCAACAATATTATTACCATTAATGCTGTCTATTACAGTATTCCATAGAATTTGAATATTTTCAGTTTTGTCAACTACATTTTGTAATCTTTTTGCCCCTCTTAGCTTATCGCTTCTGTTTACAATATAAACCTGTTTACAGACTCTTGAGAGGTAAATAGCGTCCTCAAGGCCAGCATCTCCGCTGCCGACAACTGCAACAGTTTTATCCTTAAAAAACGCACCATCACAGGTTGCGCAATAGGAAACACCTCTGCCTGAAAATTCATCTTCACCCTTAACACCAAGTTTTTTTCTTATTGAGCCGGTTGCGACAATAACAGTTTTAGTGATTAAAGGTTCATCGTTATTAAGAGTAATTTTTAGCAAATATCCATCTTGAATTATATTTTCAACTTCAGCAGAATGAAACTGTACACCAAGAGATTCAGCGTGATGTCTAAACTTATCAGCCAGTTCAAAGCCCCCAAGCTGAGGGAATCCTGGATAGTTATCAACTTCATATGTGCTAAGAACTTGTCCGCCATAAAATGATTCTTTTTCTAATATGATTGTTTTAAGCATTGCTCGTTGTGCATAAATTCCAGCAGATAAACCTGAAGGACCTGCACCGATTATAACCAAATCATATACCATCGCTAAATCTCCTTTAAAGAATTATATTTTCATAAGTAGTTAATATTATATACATCTATTTTATAATTAATCTCCCAGTATGTCAATAGCTAAACT
>JAAYPV010000037.1 GCA_012519635.1 Clostridiales bacterium | reverse complement strand
TTATAGGGGTTTCATTTAAATCATAATTCTCAATATCAGCTGATACCCGAAGATAATCCTCTTGAGTGTCTATCTCGTTTATATAATCATCCTTATATGACATGGCAAATATCCTGACTTTATCAGTTATTTCATTTAGTGCATTTTCAGCATAAACCTTAACTTCACCATTTCTAATAAACTTTACAATATTCTTATTCCAGCTGATTATTGTATCTTTGCTTAATTTATACATAGGCTGAAAAGCGAAGCAATCATCGGCAAAAATATTTACCGAAACTTCTTTTAAATAGCCGTTATTAATTCTGCATTTAAAATCCTTTTTTGATAGCGTCGCAGTTTCGTTATATAAGCAGACTGAACTTTCAGGACACAACAATAACTTTTTTACCAGAAGTTTATTAAATACCAAATCACCATGGAGTAATAATATATCATCATCATAAAGCTCTCTGGCATTGTACATGGAAACTATATAATTGGTATTCTCATAATCATTATTTTCAACAAATATAAAATTGAGATTCTTAAAAGCTTTACACTTATGCACAATTAATTCTTTAAATGGTCCTGTGGTAATAATAAAATCTCTTATTCCAAACTGTCCTAGGATTCGAATTTGTCTTTCCAAAATAGTTTCACCATTATACAGTTCAATTAAGCATTTGGGTTTATTTTGAGTAAGTTTACCCATTCTTTTTCCTGAGCCTGAGTTTAAAATCATTGCTTTCATCATTAAAAACCCCTTATTTTATTTGAAAAATCCTTTTTATTCTCTACTGGTATTATCGAAGGCCTTCCCAAATCACTTCTTGAGCCTTGTCTTACGTTTACTATTAATGCAGATTTATTTTGCGATTTAATCTTGGTTAAAGCTTCTTTTAAATCTTCCAATCTCCTAACCTCATAAACGTATTTTAGGCCAAAGCCAATCAAAATGCTTTTTATATTAATATCAAATCCAATAGTAGGCTGTCCTCCAACGGAATCGTGGCATCCATTATTTATCATAATATATCTAAAATTATTTTTTGCATTTTGAACAGCCACAGCCAAGCCCCCCATATGCATGAGAAATGCTCCATCTCCATCAATGCAATATATATTTTTATCAGTACCGAGACTTATACCAAAGGCTATAGATGAGGCATGTCCCATGGAACCCACTGTTAAAAAGTCGTTTGAGTGGTTTTGATTATTTTTTTCCCTTATTTCAAATATTTCTCTAGAGGTCTTTCCCGTTGTAGATACAATATAATCATCATTACCTAAGCTTAATAAAATTTCTTCCAAGGCTTTTTCCCTGGTTAAGGAAAAACTATTGCAATCCAGTTTGCTCATATATCTTGAGAATATTCTCTTTTTCACAATTATCGCAATAGGTTTATTTGTTTTTTCCATATAGTCACGGCAATAATCAATCTGTTTTTTAAAATCATCTTCAAGTATTAAATATCTAACCCCAATACAATCAAGTAATTTTAAAGTTACTTTACCTTGTTTTATATGCTGGGGCTCATCTTTTACATTGGGTTCGCCTCTCCAGCCTATTATCATCAGCATCGGTATATTGTATACCTCTTCATCTACCAATGACAAAATGGGATTGATGGCATTACCCAATCCGGAGTTTTGCATATAAACCACAGCATAATTCTTTGTTGAGATATTGTAGCCGCTTGCTATTGCGATTGCATTTCCTTCATTTGCTGCAATAATATTTTTCTCTTTCGAATTTACACTAACACAGGAACAAAAATCTTTTAGCAATGAATCCGGTACGCCCACAAAAAAATTCATGCTGCTTTTTATCAAATAATCATAAAATGCTCTAGTATCAACCATGCTATTTGCCTCCCGGAATCAAATTTATAATCTCATCGATGGGCATACAGTAATCGTCAGAAACTAATCTGCTGCTTTCGTTTTCTAAAATGGATTTTGCTGTCTTAACCATTGCAGGGTATGCACTTCTTAATAAATGATTTGCATAAATAATAATAGAGGCACCTTTTTTAAATAATTCTCTTTCCGTAAACTGATTATATGTTGTAGGTACTAGGATAACGGGAATATCATTATACTCTCTTTTAAATATTTTTAGAAATTCAAAAATACCTTCTCCGTTCTTTTCTTTGCTGTGTATCATAATACCATCGGCTCCCGAGTTTAAATAAGTTCTTGCTCTGTCTAATGCATCCTCCACACCAAATCCGGCTATAAGGCTTTCCAATCGGGCAAATATCATAAAATCTCTTGTGATTTGAGCTTGTTTTCCCATTCTGATTTTAGCTGCAAAAACCTCTTTGTCTTCTATCTCATGCTTTACCGAGTTGCCAAATAATGAGTTTTTCTTTAAACCCTTTTTATCTTCAATTACTACAGCAGATATACCCAGCCTTTCTAAGGTTTTTACATTATATACAAAGTGTTCTGCTTTCCCACCCGTGTCTCCATCAAATAAAATGGGCTTGGTAGTAACCTCCATGATTTCATTTATCGTGTTAATCCTACTGGTAATATCCACCAATTCTATATCGGGTTTTCCTTTAATGGCTGAATTGCACAAACTGCTAAGCCACATGGCATCAAACTCTTTTATGGCCATTTTTTCAGGGTCTTGAACTTTTGTATTTTCTGCAATCAAGCCCATTAGGCCGTTAGAAGCTTCAATAACCCTTATATAGGGTTTTATCTTTAACATTTTTCTTAGAAGGGATCTTCTGTAATCAGGTGTATTTAAAATTTCTTTGTAGGAAGAATATAGGTCGAGGTTTTTGAAATTCTCAGTATAGGGTATTTCAATTAACTCGCCTTCCCATTTTTTCAGTTCTTTCAATACATTTTCCCTTACTTTCGTCTGAATGCCGGATTTCCAGTCATCACCATGGATGACGTAATTTGGTCTTATTTTATTTAAATTTTCTGTATAATCCAGAGTGGTTTGCGGTATAACCGCTGTTACACCCTTTATATTTTCAAATATTTTTTTCCTTTCCTCATAACTTAGTATGGGCACTCTTTTATATCTTGCAATGGCTTCATCCGTCAATAGCCCGATAATAATATCGCCATATTCTCTTCCTTTTTCCATGATTTTCATATGTCCAGTATGTATAATATCAGTTGCCATTGCTATATATACTATTTTATTTTTCATTTTCCTCAATCCTTCTTTGCTTAAATATTATCCTGCCAATGAGCCTTAAATTCAGTTTAAAAAAATCGGAAACATTCTTAAATACAGGTATTCTGTCCATATAGTCATCCTCGAAATCGAGTTTATCAAGGAAACCCTCATAATAAAAGTATTCTGTTAGAAGGCTGTCCATATCTTTTATCATATACTTATAATAGGGCTTGTCCATTTTTACAGCGTTGGTCTTTTTTAAAATCAATCCCACAAAAGACATGCAATTATATGCCTTGTATATTTGAAACCCATGTATTATAGGCATTGTAACCATGGAGTATATATTAAAAATATTATCTTTGTCCTTTTCAAATCTGTTAATAGTATCTACAATTTCATTATAAGAATCTTTATCCACCGGCACCTTAAAAATCTTCACCTTGACATTCTCGTTTTTACCAAAGGCATAGTAATTCCTGTGTTCATGAGTGAAACCGGAATCAAAGGGGGAGAAGTGCTTTCTTCTTGAAAAGGTAACAAAATCAGTAAAACTCTCATCCATGCTTATTGAAATATGGGAATAATCATATTTGGTAATTTTTCTGCTTATTTTCCCCAAGCCCGTATGTGCCTTTATTAAGACAATATAGATATTATTTTCGCTACACATTGTTTTTTCCATCATTTTAAATCACCTTTATCTAGAGTGTTCAATCGTCTAAACAATTGTATCTGCAATCTGAACATTTCAAAATACATTGGTATTGAGCCTAAAATTATAATAATATCTGAAAAATAAAAATTAAATTTTTTAACTTCAATTATAACTTCCGTCTCAAAGATCATACACAATATGCAAATAACAATTAGACTTATATGGGTTTCTATGGGTCCAAACCTTGGAAACAAAAATTCATTAAAATGAAGAATGTAGTGCATTGCAGTAACAATAACCAATCCATAAACCGGCACCACCCACACAATTACTTCTAAATGTACAAAACCACTTAGTCCGATAGATATTAATAAAAAGGTTATGAACATTATATCTGTTATCAAATCTAAATAGCCGCCCGCTTTTGATGACATATTTCGTGTTCTTGCTATATAACCATCCAAATCATCTGCCACCAAATGAATTATCAGTCCAATTATTGTTCCGATAAAAAAATACTTGGATACAAAAACAAAAAAAGTACACAATATACCCAAAAAGCCAAACAATGCTCCAATAAAAGTCATTTGATTTGGGGTCATGTTTGGGGGTATGTGTTTCCCGATATATTTATATAGAAACTGCTGAAAACCTGTCTCCAACCTGCTTGGAATTATTTTTTTTACAGTTTGTTTCTCCCTTTCTTTAAGCATTTTTTTTAGTTCCCTTCTGAATACTAAAAATATTTTTTATAAATGACTTTATATAATCGCCATAATCAATAAAATCATAAACGTTTTCCCTCTGACCTTTTAAAAACAACTTTATCAACAAGGTGTAGTAGTAGAAATAGAATCTCTTCACACTTATATTCGAAGGCTCGGCAACTAGGTGCAGGTAATCCCAGTGCTCGGGATTGTCAGTAATAATCCTGTCCTTGTAAGTTTGGTAAGTTTCAGATTCCAACTCAGGAGTGAATATGGAAATAGCAACATGTTTTAGTTTGTGTTTTTTAATCCACTTGTAAAGAGCCCTAAAATCCTTATATGTAAAATCCAAATCCAAGACAAACATACCCATTATGTTGATACCGATTTTATTTAAAATACGAATACTTTCTATGTTAACATCCAGACTGATCTTTTTATTGTATTTACTGAGGTATTTATCATCGATTGCTTCAAGCCCAGTCAAAATGTAATAAAATCCAATCTCTTTCAAACCCTCTATAATATCCTGATTATTTACAATAAAATCGGCTCTGCCATAGCAAACATATTTTTTTTGGATATTGTCCTTCTTTATCAGTTCAATAAATTTCAAAATTCTGTTTCTATCAAAAAGGAAATCATCATCAATGATATAAATATTATTGCATTTAATGCTGTCAATTTCATTTACTACATCTTCAATATCTCTTTCAACATATTTTCCACAGTTTAAGCTGTTGCGATAACAAAAGCTACAGCTATACGGGCAAGAATAGGATGTTCTCACATGGGCACAAGGCAGCAATTCTAAATACATATAGCGATCTTTATGCTGGTAGAAATATTCTCTATCCGGCCTTGGAAGTTTTTTTATATCAAAAGGGATCGCATCATTTTTTATCCATTGATTATTTTTTTTATAGCATATACCTGAAATGTTGTCTAAATTAGTTTTCTGACCGTCAAATTCATAAGATATTATATCTAGAATTTTGAAGATATCAAAGCTAATTAGGATATAGTCTATGCTCTTTTCATACATTCTTTTATAGCAGTGCTGAACATGTATACCACCAACAATAGTAATAATATTTTTATTAAAATCCTTGGCATTTTGGCAGTACTCTTTCATAAAATTTTCCTGCCTGGTTCTGCCGCATACATAAACCACATCAGGATTTACTTCTTTGACTTTGTCCGTCATCTTTTTGTTATCTATTTGTTTGTCAAATATGATAACTTCATGACCTCTATCCTTTAACATAGCTGAAATATATTCCAATTCCAGTGGTTCGTTTTCAATAACACCCATAAAATTGTATTTCGTACGGGAGATTTCTGGATGAACCAATAAAAATTTTAAGTTGTTCTTTTTCATTTATATCTAACTCTCCTTCTGAATCAATTTATTATAGGCGATTTTACCTACCAAAGTCTTTGGCAAGGAATCTTTAAAGACTATTTCATAAGGTAATGAATAGGGTACAAGATTTTTTTTACAGTGTTCCATAATTTCATTTTTTAATTTTTCAGAAGGCTGTATTCCACTCTTTAAGACAATGAATGCCTTAGCTACTTGCTTTTTATAAGGATGATCTATACCGACAACTACAGACATCAACACATCCGGATGTTGATCCAGTACATTTTCAACATACTGAGGATATATATTATATCCTGATGAGACAATCATTCTTTTTAACCTTTGCTTAAAATAAACAAAGCCGTCTTCATCCATAAACCCTAAATCACCTGTGTGAAGCCATACAAGACCATCCTCATGTACTTGTAAGGCCTCATCTGACTCTTTTTGCTCATTTAAGTATCCGGTCATCACACTAGGTCCGCTTAAAACTATTTCTCCTTCTTCACCATAAGGTAATTCAATATGCGTAGTTGGCTTTACTATTTTATAATAGGTGTCAGGGTAAGGAATGCCTACACTTCCTTCTTTATACATGTCAATTGGAGTTAAACAACTTCCTGTAACACATTCAGTCAAGCCATAACCTTCTCTTACCATGGTATTGGCATTTTTGCTTTTTAAAAAATCATCCAGCTTTTTTTTAAGGCTGATACTTAAGGAATCCCCACCCGAAATTACACACTTTAAAAAAGATAAGTCCATTTTTTGAATTTTTTTATTGTTTATAAAAGCTTCATATAGTGTTGGCACTCCTGCGATGACATTTGGCTTATATTTACGCAGCAATTTATGAAATGATTTTGCACTGAAGTGGGGAAGTATTACTGCCGTACCCCCAAAGTTTAATACTGTATGAATGCAGATACCCAAACCAAAACCGTGAAATATAGGCATTATAGACAAAACCTTGTCCTTTTCTCTCAAACACTGGCAAGCCTCAATACTTTGAAGTGCCAATGCATTAAAATTCAGATTAGTTAAAATAATACCTTTAGGATTGCCAGTTGTACCTCCACTGTATAAAATAGCAGCATTTCCGTCACCTTTAATATGTTCGTTCAAAACTCCATTATATTTGCTGCCGCACTTAATAAAGGATTTCCAATAAAGGATTGAGCCGCTTTTTTTAGGTTTTTCAATTTTTCTACCTTTTGTAATAAGAAACCCTAATTTTAACATCATAGGCATGGAGTCGGCTACAGATACTACAACAACATTTTTAACCTTTGAAGACTTTAATGCATTTTTAACTCTACACCATGATAAATCAATCGTTATTAGCATAATGCTTTCTGAAATATTCAAATAATGCCGTATTTCATTTTCTGCCGACAAGGGATGAATCATATTTGCAACAGCACCAATCATGTTTAGTGCGTAAAAAGAAATAACGGCTTCAGGTGTATTGGGCATACATATCGTAACTCTATCGCCACTTTTAATTCCTAAAGATTTTAGGGCTTTTGCACATTTTTCAATATCATCTAACAGCTTTGCATATGTAGAAGTAACGCCAAAATAATTATAAGCATTATTTTGCAAATAAGCTTTGCTGTTAATAAAAAGCATGTCATACAAAGAAGTATCCGGGTATGTGAGGTGTGGTCTGCAATTTCCATAATGCTTATACCACGGAGTTTTTACTTTGTTTAATGGTTTACTGGATGTATTCTCCATGTTCTTTTTTCCCCTCTAATGATTGTAATAATAATATTTTTACTGTTTTATATAGCAATTCGTTTGCCTCTTCTAAGTTCATGTTTGAAACATTTATTGCCTTGCCAAAAACAATTTTTAAATTTTTACTTCTAAATTTATAGTCACCTGTTATTGCATAGGGTACAATAACACTATTGCTTTTTTTGGCCATTGAAACCGCACCGAATTTAAAAGGTAGCAAAAGCTCTTTCGTATAATTTCTTTTAGCTTCTGGGGATATTCCTATTAATCCACCGTTAGATAAAACTTTAATTGCACTGGCAGTTGCCTCTTTATTGGATTCTGCTTGTAAATCTACAGGTATAGATCCAACAGCACGAAAGAAAAACCCCATTTTTCCTTCATGCAATTCTTTTTTTGCCAAGCTATGCAATACTCTATTAGTACATACACCCACAAAAATTGGGTCAAGTGCATGTTTGTGATTACCGGCTACTAGAGCTGACCCTTTTTGGGGAATATACTCCTTATGTAATATGGTGGGGTTATAGTATAATTTAAATAATAGGCTGAATATTGGACGTATTATTTTATATAATGTAACATTTGGTGTGTTCTTCACAATAATAAATCCTCACCTTCCCATGTATATTAATATTAATTATAGCACATTTAATGCTTCTTTGTAATTCTTATACAAATTAAGAGGAAGTACTAAATAAATGTGAATTTGATTTAAAATTTGATATAATAATAAATAAATCTACATATTCGGATAGATTCGACAAAATATTCAGAAGATTTATTGTATGATATGTAACAGCTTAATTTATAACAACGACTTTGAGGTGTACATATGAGTATACTAGAGAGTTTTTCAGACTTAGTGAAACATCTAAAAGACAATACCGATTTCAAACGTTCAAACAATGTTTTCAGAATTATTGAGTTTATTATTGCTGAGGCTTTGTAGGGAATATCAGAAATAGTGTGTAAATTAATTTTGCTTTAGAAATTCAACGTTGATATTTCTATATTAATAATATTGCCATTAACGTGGTAAATTATACATTAAAAATAACATTCGTTCGGGAAAT
>JAAYPV010000036.1 GCA_012519635.1 Clostridiales bacterium | reverse complement strand
ATGCAACAATATCTCAAAAAGCATGGAAACAGAAACGAATTTCGTTATCTTTTTACATTTGATAAAAACTACATTTTCATGGTGAAAGAAAATAGAAGCATAAATACCTACTATGTAATTTGCTTGATGAGAAATTGTATGGTTGCTATTGCTAAAAGCAAGCAAGTTTATTCTGATGATATAAAAAAGAAACTAATAGAGAAGTTTATTGCTACACCTGCTTATCAAGTCACACTTCCTGAAAACCCGAATGCCATGATTGAATTTATCTTCAAAAAACTGATGGCAGCAAGCGGATTTACAATCAGGGAAAATCAAATTGAGCTATCTAAAATGATGTATGAAGGAATTAAGCAGAATCATATTGCTATTTGCGAAGCAGAGGTTGGAACGGGAAAAACCTATGCTTACATAGTTGCTTGTGTTGTTTATGCTCTTTATGAAAGACAAAAGCGTAGCAAAGCAGGTATACTTACATATTTGGACAATGAATACTGCTCTGTCCCTTGTGTTATATCAACATCCAGTATTGATTTGCAAAATGCCATTGTTCGCACTTATGTCCCAATCTTATCTGATATATTGCTGAAGAATAAGGTGATTGATCGTCCTTTAAGTGCAGTTTTAAGAAAGGGGAAAGAACATTACTTTTGTCAGATGCGATACGACCGGTTAACGAGTTATTTAAAGAGTAGTCAAAAAGCTGTGGACAGAGAACTGCTTTATAAATTGTCCGCATTAAAGATACCGGATTACGGAATTGATTTGGATGAATACAAAGGGTTGAAAAACCATATAGTTCAAAAAATCAATGTGCCCAAAGCCTGTGAAATTTCCTGCCCTTACTATAAGGAATGCCAATATATCAAGCATATGGATTATGCGAGATCATCAATTCATGACTTTCAGGTATGTAACCATAATTATTACTTGGCAGATACAATGAAACGTGCCAAAGGGAAGCATACGCTTATTCCGGAACACTCAGTAGCAATTATTGATGAGGCTCATAAATTGCCGGATGCAGCTATGCAAATATTTGGGAAGAGATTTTCAAGTGAAGATATAACGATCATGACCAATGTGCTAAAAAGCAATCTAAAAGGTAATAAGGCATATTTACAGATAGCAAAAATGAAGTTAGACAGTTTATCTGTTCTGAGGACGAGATTTTTTAGAAGCCTAGTTTCAAAAATTAACCTGGATGCTGTAGATGATGAAACATCACAAATTGGTATATTCATAGGGCACTTTGAAAAAATGCTGCTCTTGGAGATGTTAAAAATCATTGAAAATATTCAGGAATATTGTGCGGTGGATATTTCAAAGAGCAGGACATTAGAGATTATGTTTTTGGAAGCAAAAGAACAGATTGAAACTTTTTTCCGGACAGAGAATATCATTTATTGGCTTGAAAACCCTTTGAGCGACAAATTGGTTTCTATCTGCTGCATCCCAACAGATTTAGAGGATCAATTGCACAAAGTACTATGGAAAAACGGAATCCCAAAGATTTTGACTTCCGGAACATTATCAGATGATAGAGGCTTTACCTACTTCAAAAGCAATGCGGGAATAGATAAGGTCAATAAAAATTTTATCAGTGAGATGAGCTGTCGTTCTCCATTTGACTATAAAAATAATGCATTGCTTTATGTCAGTGAAAACGTACCATTTCCTGATAAACAATGCAATGAGTATATTGAGGCTTTAGCTGATGAAATTATAAGGATTGTGGATGCAGCCTATGGGCATACAGTGATTTTGTTTACTTCCTACTCTTTATTATCAAGAGTATATGAATTGGCGAGACACAGAATCAAATATCCGGTCCTGAAAATGGATAAAAGTGAGAAGAACATTGTTGAAGCTTTTAAAAACAGCGGAAACAGTGTTCTTTTTGCTACAGGCTCATTTTGGGAAGGTGTTGACTGTCCCGGAGATATTCTATCTTCACTTATTATCGTCAACTTGCCGTTTCCAACACCGACACCGATTTTGGAACATAGGAAGAAACAGTATGCGGAGTTGAAAGAGTTTATAGAATTTATTATTTTTCCTGAAATGCTCATTAAGCTAAAGCAAGGTATGGGGCGCTTGATTCGATGTGAAACTGATACCGGTCTCATTGCCATTTTAGATTTCAGGATCAGTAAAAAAGGAAAGTACCGCAAGAGGGTGCTTGGTGCCCTATCAGACTATAGGGTGACAGATTCTCTTGATGAGGTAAAAGCATTTTTCCGTAAAGTAAAAAGAAAAGAATATTTTTATCAAGATTGAGTGAGCGGTTATGGGAATAGCTGCTCGCTTTTTTTGAAAGGAGCGGTTTCATGAATACAGCCATGACCATAACGGACATGAAAAATATAGATATACGTACAGTTGATCCATCCACCTTAGTAGATATTAAAACAGTCAAAGTCAATACGGATTTACCGGTGGAAGAACGAAAGAAAGATTTTATCAGACAAGTGAAAAATCCTTACTGCTTCAGATGTGGCAAGGTTGTGGTTAAGATGAGTTTCGCTGATACAACAGCAACATTAGAAGACAGGTTGGAGAATTACTTTAGAAGCTTATAGAACAGTAGAAGGCAAAACTTTACAAATTGGCGCTTCGGAAATCTGGACGCGCAGTTAATTTTATGCTAAGCTTTTATTGGACTATAATCAGTGAAGCCTAATGTGTTTAAAGTTTTGCTAATACTTTAAACAAACAGGAGGCTTTACTCATGGAATTTTTAAAAGATAACAAAACCTATAATGCTGCTATTTATGTAAGACTCTCAAGAGATGATGGAGATAAAGAAGAAAGTGACAGCATTTCAAACCAAAAGGAACTAATTCGTGAATATTTAAGGTCAAAGTCAGAAATCCAAATTGCTTCTGTGCACGTAGATGATGGATATAGTGGCGTTGACTTTAATCGGCCTGCCTTTTTAGAAATGATGGAAGAGATTAAGGCAGGGAAGGTAAACTGTGTTGTCGTAAAAGACCTTTCACGTTTTGGCAGAAACTATATTGAGTCAGGGAAATATATTCAAAAGATATTTCCTTTTCTTGGTGTACGTTTCATTGCGATCAATGATAATTATGATAGTGCGGAAGGTTCAAATATTACCGATAACATCATGATTCCATTTAAAAATCTAATAAACGACTCATATTGCAGAGATTCCTCAATTAAAATAAGGAGCCAACTTGAAATCAAACGTAAAAAGGGTGATTTTATTGGCTCTTTTGCTGCTTACGGCTATAAGAAAGCTGAGAATAATAAGAATAAGCTGGAAATAGACGAATATGCAGCTCAAGTTGTCCGTGACATTTTCAAGTGGAAACTTGAGGGGATGAGTCAGCAGGGGATAGCCAACCGACTAAATGAAATGGGCATCCTGTCTCCTATGGAATATAAACGCTCATTGGGAGAAAGGTACAAAACAACCTTTAAAGTAAAACAGCAGGCTCTCTGGTCTGCCGTTGCAGTCAGACGCATCTTAACCAATGAATTGTATATCGGTGTGTTGGAGCAGGGTAAAAGAACCACTCCGAATTACAAAATAAAGACGAGAGTTGAACGTCCCAAAGAAGAGTGGGTGCGAGTGGAAAATGCACATGAGCCTATAATATCAAAAGAGCTATTTACCACAGTAAATGGTTTATTGCTCCATGACACTCGGATTGCCCCTGCTGAGGAAACCGTATATCTTTTTTCAGGTATTATTGCCTGCGGGGATTGTAAAGAAAATATGATCCGCAAGACGGTTCCTGCTAATGGGAAAAAATATTACTACTACACTTGTTCTACCAACCGAAATGATAAAAATAGTTGCACTACCCATAATATCAGTGAAAAGGCATTTGAAGAAGCTGTTTT
>JAAYPV010000035.1 GCA_012519635.1 Clostridiales bacterium | reverse complement strand
TGCAACCCGGCTTTTATGCAAATAGGTGGGCTTTTGGGTGCAAATAAGTTTTTTGAGTATTTTGAAGCCTTTGGCTTGACACAAAAAACAGGTATTGACCTGCCGGGTGAAGCATCAAGCTTTTATCAGGGCTTGGACGGAATGGGGCCGGTTGAGCTTGCTTCATCATCCTTTGGACAAACGAATAAGATAACGCCGATTGAAATGCTTAATGCATATGCGGCTGTAATAAATGGTGGATATTTGTTGACTCCTTATGTTGTGGATAAGGTTGTTGATAATGATGGAAATGTAATACTTAAAAACCAGACTGTTATAAAGCGACAGGTGGTATCTAATCAAACATCTGAGATGATGCGTGAGTCACTTGAATATGTTGTAAACAATAATGGTGGAAGCAATGCTTACATAAAAGGCTATCATATCGGTGGTAAGAGTGGTACTTCTGAAAAGCTTGATATGTATGATAAGGACAATATGAGGTATATTTCATCATATGTTTGCTTTGCACCAGCAAATGACCCTGAAATAATTATGCTTATAATGGCTGATGAGCCTATGGGCGGTGAATATTATGGAAGTGTTGTTGCGGTTCCTTACGCAAGAAAAATACTTGAAGAGGCATTACCTTATTTAGGTTATTACCCTGAATATACAGAGGAAGAATTAGCAACACTTGATGTAACTACACCTTTGCTTGTGAACAAGGCTGTTATAGATGCACAGGCAACCTTAGCAGATTTAGGGCTTGAGGCTGAGATAGTTGGAAATGGCGAAAGAGTTGTAGCACAGGTTCCAATAAAAAACAGCAAGATTCCAAGAGGTGCAAGAGTAATTCTTTATACAGAAGAGAATTATGAGGAAGAAATGGTTACAGTACCTGATGTTATAGGTATGAATCTAGCAAGGGCAAATGAAACTTTGTCAAGTAAAGGATTGAATTATGTTCTAGCAGGTGCCTCAACGCAAAGGGAAACTGCAGTTGTTCAGTCACAATCCTATCCGCCAGGAACAAAGGTTTCGAAAGGAACAATAGTTGAATTAACATTTGTTATACATGATCAATCAGGATAAAGTTAAAATGTGGGGTGATGGCATGAGATTACATGAACTGCTTAAAGATGTCGCAAAAACGAATTTGCCGGATATGGATATCTCCTTAATTACAGATAATTCTAAAAAAGTAGATGTAGGATGTTTGTTTATATGCATTAAGGGTGAGAAATTTGACGGTCACTCTGTTGCAGCAGAAATGCTTAAAAAGGGTGCAGTAGCTGTTGTAGTACAGACTGATTTAGGGCTTGACAGGCAGATTTTAGTCTCTGATACAAGGGAGGCATATGGCAAAATATGTGCCGCATGGTTTGGACACCCTGAAGAAAAGCTTAAGCTGATAGGGATTACAGGTACTAATGGCAAGACAACTATAGCAAATGTTGTTAAACATATACTTACTCATAATGGGTATAAGGTTGGGCTTATTGGTACAATCCAAAACGAAATTGGAGATACAGTGATTCATGCAAATAACACCACACCTTTTACATTTGAATTTATGGAGTTATTGAGTAAAATGGTTGATGCAGGTTGTGAGTATGCAGTTTTAGAGGTTTCATCATTCGGGCTTGTGCAGAAGCGAATAGGGCCAGCACATTTTAAGATTGCATTATTTACGAATCTGACTCAGGACCATTTGGATTATCATAAAGACATGGAGGAATATTACAAGGCAAAGCGAATGCTTTTTAATATTTGTGATATAGCCGTATGCTGTATAGATGATGGATATGGAGAGAGATTATTTAATGAGATAACCTGTGAAAAATACAGTTATAGCATTACAAAAAAAGCTGATTATTATGCTGATGTAGTTAAAATAAAGCCAAATGAAACGAGCTTTTGGTTCTGTAAGAGAGATAAATCGCATAATGTAACAATGAAGATGACAGGACAATTCAATGTTTCAAATATAACTGGAACAATAGGCATATGCCTTAATTTAGGATTGGCAATAGAAGATATTTTAAAAGCAATTGCAGATTATAAGGGTGTGCGTGGAAGATGTGAGGTAATACCAACTGGACGGGATTTTTCTGTTATCTGTGATTATGCACATACACCTGATGCGATAGAAAATATTTTGCAAAATGTTCGTACCTATACGGAGGGCAGGCTTATATGTCTTTTTGGCTGTGGCGGTAACAGAGATAAGACTAAAAGGCCACTAATGGCAAAGGCAGCTGCTAAGTATTCGGATATGCTTATAATCACTTCTGATAATCCGCGTGATGAAGACCCTGTGGCTATTATAGATGATATATTAGTTGGACTTGAGGGCAAGGATATACCTTATGAAACAGTTGTTGATAGGAAAGAGGCCATTTATTATGCTTTGAAGACAGCAAGGAGGGGCGATATAATTGTTTTGGCAGGAAAAGGACATGAGGATTACCAGGTGTTAGAAAATGATGTTCATATTCACTTTGATGAACGAGAGGTTGTAAGCGAGGGACTTAAACTGCTTGGAAATTAACCTAGATTAAGGAGAAGATATTTTTTATGGAAAAGATTTTGCTTTCAGATATAGCAAGGACTGTTGGAGGAACAATTGATATTAAGTCTGAAATAGGAGAAATCAGTACGGATACAAGACAGTTGATTGCTGGCAGTGTGTTTATTGCAATCCGTGGTGAAAGATTCGATGGCCATGATTATGTAGCCAAAGCCTTTGAAAAGGGAGCAGTGGCAGCTATAACTGAAAAGCAAATTGAAAATTATCCATGCATTATCGTTAATGATACGAGAAAAGCCTTTCTTGATCTTGCAAGATATTACAGGAGCTTATTTAATATTATTTTGGTAGGAGTTACCGGTAGTGTTGGTAAGACAACTACAAAGGAAATGATTGCGTTAGTTCTGTCAGAAAAATATAATACGCTTAAAACAGAGGGTAATTTAAATAATGAAATAGGCTTACCAAAGACTCTTCTTGGTATTAATAAATCACATAAGGCAGCTGTTATAGAAATGGGCATGTCTGATTTTGGGGAGATAGAGCGACTTTCTAATACAGCTATTCCTACAATTAGCGTTATAACTAATATTGGCTTTTCACATATTGAAAACCTAAAAACACAAGAGGGTATACTTAAAGCAAAGCTGGAAATTCTTTCGGGAATGAGTCCTGATGCACCACTTGTTGTTAATGCTGATGACAGGCTGTTGAGTACAGTGAAGGACTCATTAAATCGTAGAGTTTTAACATATGGAATTGAAAACAAAACTGCTGATTATTACGCAAAAAATATATATGAAGAAAATAACGGAACAATATTCACTGTTAAATATCAGGATAGAGATGTGGAAGTAAGTTTGCCATGCATTGGAAGGCACAATGTTTTGAATGCACTTTCAGCATTTTGTATTGGTATAAATTCTGGTATTAGTGAAGAAGAAATAATCAATGCTCTGAAAAAATATAAACCTGATGAATTAAGGCAGAACATAGTGAAAAAAGGTGAGCAGACTGTAATTATTGACTGTTATAATGCAAGTCCTGATTCTATGAAAGCCTCATTATCGGTTTTATTGCAGGTTAAGGCTGAAAACAATGGACGCAAGGTTGCTGTTTTAGGAGATATGCTTGAATTGGGGGAAATGTCTAGGCAGTTGCATGAAAATGTAGGAAGATTTACTGAAATGGCTGATGTGGATATGCTTTTTACATATGGATATGATTCAGTCTACATAGCGGAAAAGGCAAAGGAATCTGGTGTGAGTGTAATGCATACTGATGACAAAGCAAAGCTTGTTAATGAACTCAAGACTTACCTTAAAGCAGGTGATGTTGTTTTATTTAAAGGGAGCAGAGGTATGCGTTTAGAAGAAGTAATTGATGGACTATATGGTATAAATTAGGGGGATATAAATCAAATGCAGCATTGGTGGATAAATATGGCTACCGCAATGACATCATTTGTTATTGCGGCATTAATAGGCGTTGTTTTGGTGCCTTTTCTGAAAAAAATTCATTTTGGTCAGACTATATTGGAAATAGGTCCGAAATGGCATAAATCCAAACAAGGAACACCTATTATGGGTGGCTTTATGTTTATAATAAGTAGTATTATTACGACAATAATTGGGTATATTATTTACAGGGAAAAGTATCTTGATTTAACAAGTCCTGAAACTACAACAAATGCGTTAAGGCTTTTGGCTTGCATAGCTTTCTCTGTTTTATTTTCGGCAATAGGCTTTGCAGATGATTATATCAAGGCAATAAAGAAACAGAATTTAGGGCTTAATGCAAAGCAAAAGATGCTGTTTCAGTTTTTTCTTTCGGCAGCATTTTTGCTTATATTGTATTTATTAGGAGATACTTCAACTGAAATAGACCTAATATTTGTCAAGCTGGATTTTGGGCTTTTTTATTATCCAATAATGCTTTTGTTCATGATTTTTCTTACAAATGCTGTTAACCTCACTGATGGAGTTGACGGCTTATGTGGAACAGTTACATTGGTCGCGATGCTAGCGTTAACGATAATATGTTCGTTTATGAAGTTATATGAGATTTCCTTTTTTGCAATAGCGATAGCAGGAGGCTGTTTAGGATTTTTATTGTGGAATTTAAATCCAGCAAAATGCTTTATGGGTGATACAGGCTCAATGTTTTTGGGTGGAGCCTTTGTAGCAATAGGTCTTGCGACACATGGGCATATGCTTATGGTTATAGTAGGTATAGTCTATGTATGTGAAGCATTATCAGTTGTATTACAGGTTATCAGCTTTAAGACAACGGGTAAACGAATATTTAAAATGTCACCAATACATCATCATTTTGAAATGATAGGATATGGAGAATATAAAATAGTGATTACATTTTCACTGGTAGGATTAGTTGCAGGAGTAATTGCAGTGCTTATGATAATATAGCTATTAATTAAAATAGGAGGTGCAGACATGGCTGAACGAACACGAAATGCAGGAAAAAGGATACAAGTAAATAGCTCAACTACACAAACACAGAAGCTAAGGATGCCACGAAAGCGATATGGAGAAGTTGACTTACCATTTTTCCTTATTGTCATGACACTTCTTGTTATGGGAATAGTAATGATGTTTTCGGCTAGCTACGCAACAGCGGTTGACAGCGGGCTACCTGGTTCATTTTATGCAACAAAGCAGATGAAGATGGCAGCACTTGGTCTTGTAGCAATGTTTGTACTTTCATATATTGATTATCATAAATATGCAAAAGCCTGGATAGCGATAGGTGCCTATATTGCAAGCGTTGTGCTTCTTGTAATGGTACTTGTCATGGGAACGGCAGAAAAGGGTGCTAAACGATGGCTTGTTATTGGGCCTATAAATTTTCAGCCGTCGGAAATAGTTAAGTTCGCAATAATAATTACATTTTCATATTTTATAACAAAGCAATATAACCGCATGCAAAAATTCAGTGTAGGAATAGTCCCTTTTATGACAATGCTTGGAATTATAGCTATGCTAATGATGATGGAGCCACATCTTTCTGGAACAGTATTGATTTGTATAATTGGTGTAACGCTGATGTTCGTTGGAGGGGTGAAGTTTTCACATCTTTTTGGAACAGGAATTGTTGGAGTTGCTGGAATGGTTGCCCTTGTATTTTACAAGATAGAAAATGAAGGGTTTACTTACTTCGAGAAAAGAATACAATCCTGGCGTGACCCTTTTGCAGATGTTTCCGACGCAACTTATCAGACCTGTCAATCATTGATTGCAATTGGTTCTGGAGGACTTTTTGGCTTGGGGCTAGGGGAGTCAAGACAGAAATATATGTATCTGCCTGAAACTAAAAATGACTTTGTATTTGCGATTATTTGTGAGGAACTAGGTTTTATCGGAGCGGTAACAGTAATACTTTTATTTGTTTTATTTGTGTTCAGAGGACTTTATATTGCTTCAAAGGCACCTGATAAATTTGGAATGCTTGTGGCAGTCGGACTCACTGTTCAAATTGGGATACAGGCCTTTTTAAATATGGCGGTTGTAAGTAATCTCATACCGAATACAGGAATTAGCTTACCGTTTTTCAGCTATGGAGGAACGGCACTTGTCATGCAGCTGGCACAGATGGGAGTATTGCTGAATATTTCAAGACAGGCAATGCTTGAGAGTTAACTAAAAAATAGAATGAATATTATCAGGAGCTGATTTATGAAAGTTTTAATTGCGGGAGGGGGCACAGGAGGACATATAAACCCTGCGCTTGCTATTGCGTCTATAATAAAAGAGAATGAACCAAATGCTGAATTTTTATTTGTTGGAACACCTAACGGAATGGAGGCAAAGTTGATTCCAGAAGCAGGATATAATTTTGCTTCTATTAAGGTAAAGGGATTCCAGCGTAAAATTACATTAAAAAATATAAAAAGGAACTGTGAGGCAGTTCTTTGTCTTTTGACATCGGATAAACGAGCAGGTGAAATAATAAAGGATTTTAAGCCCGATATAGCCATAGGAACAGGTGGTTATGTAAGTGGACCTGTAATACGAAAGGCTGCAAGGATGGGCATACCAACTGCAATTCATGAGGCAAATGCATATCCTGGCGTAACGACAAAACTCCTATCTAAGGAAGTGGATAAGGTAATGCTTACTGTTGAGGAAGCGACAAAGTATTTAGATAAGGGTATAGACTATGTTGTTACGGGTTTACCAGTTCGTGAGGGCATTACCAGAAAAACGAGGGAACAGGCAAGAAAACAACTTGGCTTTGATGATAGTATGTGTATTCTGTCTTTTGGTGGAAGTCTTGGTGCAGGTTGTATTAATGAAACAATGGCAGATGTAATTGAATGGCATACAAAAAATGGTTTAGAGATAAACCATATTCATGGCTATGGTGGAATGGGTAAGGAATCTTTTCCGAAGGCTATGGAGGATAAGAAAATAGATTTAGATAATAAAAGACTAAGAATCAGTGAATATATTAGTGATATGGATGTATGCCTTGCTGCTGCAGATTTAGTTATATGTCGTGCAGGAGCATCAACACTTGCGGAGCTTCAGGCAATGGGCAGAGCATCAATTTTAATTCCATCTCCAATTGTAGCGGGCAATCATCAGCTACATAATGCGAATGTATTGGGAAGGGCTGGTGCTGCAATAGTTATTGAGCAAAAGGATGTAACTAGCGAGGATATGATTAAGAGGATAGAAGAGCTTTATTACAACAGAGATAAGCTAAAAGCTATGGCACAAAAGGCGGGGGAGCTTGCGATAAGGGATACAGAAAAGAGAATATACAAGGTAATCAGAGAGCTGGTAAATCCTAAAGATAAAGAGAATAGCTAAAAATGAATGTAATAAATATATAGAAAACAGAAATTCACCTAAAACTACCTTAAAGCATAGTATATCATGTAAAATGCTTTAAGGTGGTGTAAAAATGCGAAAGCAGAAGCTAATAGTTAATGGTGGTACAAAGATAAGCGGTGAAATTAGAATACAAGGAGCCAAAAATAGTGTGCTTCCAATTTTAGTGGCGTCAATATTATGTGATGGAGAAACGACAATAACAAATTGTCCTAGATTAAGCGATGTATTTGCAACCTGTAGAATACTTAAACATTTAGGTTGTGTGTGTGATATTAATGGACACAGCATTACAATTAAAAGCAGTGGAAAGCATGGACAATGTATTCCTGATGAAATGATGCGAGAAATGCGCTCTTCAATCGTATTTTTGGGTGCGATGTTGGGTAAAACACATGAATGCACTCTTTCTTATCCAGGAGGGTGTGAATTAGGTCCCAGACCAATTGATATGCATCTGTCAGCATTCAGAAAAATGGGCGTGAATATAAAGGAAAGGCATGGCATACTTGATTGCAAGGCTGAAAAGGGTCTTAAGGGTGCAAAGATTACATTGAATTTTCCGTCAGTGGGAGCTACTGAAAATATAATGCTTGCTGCAGTTTTGGCTGATGGAGAAACAATTATAAAAAATGCAGCAAGAGAGCCTGAGATTGTGGATTTAGCATGCTTTCTAAATAAATGTGGTGCAAGAATCAGAGGTGCAGGTGATAGTACTATATGTATATGTGGTGTTAGAAAGCTAACAGGCTGTGAGTATCGGATAATGCCTGATAGAATTGCTGCTGCTACATATATTTCCGCTGCTGCTATCACAAATGGAGAGATAACGATTAAGGATATCAGACCTGCACACATAGATTCTTTTATCACGCTGTTTGAGCAAATGGGGTGCCATATATATACATATGCGAACAATATATACCTTAATGCCAAAAAGCCATTAAAATCTATCAGAATTATAAAAACAATGCCTTATCCGGGATTTCCTACTGATGCACAGGCAGTAACAATGGCAGCTTTATGTAAAGCTAAGGGTACCAGTGTTTTTGAGGAAAACATATTTGAGAACAGATACAGGCATGTTGATGAGCTACTTAGAATGGGTGCAAATATAAAAGTAGTTGGCAAAGCAGCAATTGTTGAAGGTGTAGATAAGCTTTACGGAGCAAAGGTTACTGCAACAGATTTAAGAGGGGGAGCAGCTTTGGTGGTTGCAGCAGTTGGTGCTGAGGGAATAACAGAAATAAGCGAAATAAAGCATATTGATAGGGGTTATGACTCAATAGAGGATGTATTATCATCTATTGGTGTTAAAATTTATAGGGAATAGGATCAGAATTAGCCCTGAGGAGGATAAAAATGAAGGATGTTGTAAAGACAAATGTTGAGCGTCCTAATAGTAGTAAGAGATTAAGGCGAAGAAGAAGGAATATGTCAGCCTATTATTTTCTTGTAATACTGCTTGTAGCGGGCGTGGGCTTGTCGCTGTCCATGACATTTCTGTTTAATATAAATGAAATCAGAGTATCAGGAGAAACGAAGTATTCAGCAGAAGAAATAGTTAATGCCTCACAGGTTTATGTCGGAGACAATATGGTGAGGCTTAAAAGTGATGAGGTTAAGGATAAAATCTTAAGTTCATTGGTTTATATTGAAAATGTTAAAATAAAAAAAGCATTTCCTGATGTTTTGGAGATAAATGTAGAGCCATGTGTACCTTATGCTAATATTGAACATGGGGATGGCTATATATTGGTAAGTCGTTCCGGGAAAATGCTTGAGAATAATGCTGTGCCGAGAGAGAATCTGCTTACTGTAACAGGGCTTTCATTGGTTGATACAATATATGGAAATAAATTAAATTCAGATGATGAGCAAAAGCTGAGAATATATGAGAGAATATGCGATGAGCTTGAAAAGCAGGAAATTGATAGAATTGTATCAGTTGATCTGACAGATAAATATGAGATAGCGATGAATTATGATAACAGAATATCTGTTGAACTTGGTGACTGGACCGATATTGCATATAAGCTAGCTTATGTAAAAAGAGTGCTTGGTGTTGAGATTACTGAGGATGAAGAAGGATACTTTATTATGAGAGGTACAAATGGAGCATCATTTATAAGCAAGGCAGATATGGAAAGGTATCAAGGAATAGTGAGAGAAGAAACCAATATAACAACACAAACCGGCTCAGAAACTGAATGGGGTAGCGGTACTGATACAGATGGTGAAACATCAAATAATACAGTAAATTAATGGTGATAAATAAAAAATATAGCCTTATATACAAAATTAAAAAAAATTATATATTTTACTTGAAATTAATATTAAAGTATGATAATATAATAATAAGTTTTGTTATATATAATTATTGTATTTAACCGGTCCATGTTTGCATGATAATTGCCTGGCGTTTAATTGACCACATCAGTGCAATATGGAGGAGATTATAAATTAGGAGGAATTTTTAAATGACAGGCTTTGTTTTTGAAAACGATGCATTTGATGATGTTAATATTAAAGTTATTGGTGTTGGTGGCGGTGGCGGGAATGCATTAAATTGTATGGTAGATGCTGGCGTTCAGAATATTGAATACATAGCTATAAATACAGACGCTAAGGCTTTAAATAATTCAAAGGCAACTACAAAAATTCAGATTGGTGCAAAGCTTACAAGAGGTAGGGGTGCAGGCAATAGGCCAGAGGTTGGTGAACGCTCTGCACAAGAAAACAGAGATGAAATACAGGCAGCATTAAAAGATGCTGATATGATTTTCTTGACGGCTGGAATGGGGGGCGGTACAGGTACAGGTGCTACTCCAGTTGTTGCACAAATAGCACAGGAATTGGGGATACTTACAGTTGCAGTTGTAACAAAGCCTTTTGCCTTTGAAAGAGAACAAAAGATGCTACAAGCTGAGAAGGGAATTGCTGAGTTAAAGAAATATGTTGACTCATTGATTGTTATTCCAAATGAAAGACTTTTGGTTGGCGTAGATAAGCAGCTTACAATGAAAGAGTCCTTTGCTTTGGCTGATAATATTTTGAAAACAGGTGTAAAGAGTATTTCTGACTTGATTGTTGAGGATGGATACATTAACCTTGACTTTGCAGATGTTTCTACAATTATGAAGGGTGCTGGCTATGCTCATATGGCTATTGGTCATGGCTCAGGTAAGGATAAGGCAACTGAAGCTGCTAAGGCGGTTATTTCCAGTCCGCTTTTGGAAACATCAATTTCTGGAGCAAAGAGATTGCTTATCAATATTACTATGTCCGAGGATATACTTTCTCAAGATGTTGATACAGCTACAAAGATGATTACAGATACAGCAGCAGATGGAGTAGAGTTCATCTTTGGTACAGCATTTAAGGAAGATATGCAGGATGAGATGACAATTACTGTTATTGCTGCAGGATTTGATGATGAAGAGGAAGTTATTCCAATAGGTAATCCGCTACTTGACCCTGAATCAAGGATTACAAGTATGGATGATGAAGATGATTTAGATGCTATCTTTAAAATTTTAGATAGTAATAGATAAAATTAATGTATTGAATCTTTATCGCAAGCTACTAAACAGTGGCTTGCGTTTTTTATTTTAGAATAAAAATTGTTAAAAAGCAGTATAGGGTATTGAATATTATTCGTTTTTTTGTTATAATTGTATAAGAGTGAGGATGGTTTTTTTAAAAATATAGGTGATTGAAATTGAGGGATAATCGATGATAAAATACTATAAGACTATAGATAATGTTGTTATGGAAATTAATACTCCAGAACCAGGATGCTGGATATCTGTTATTGAACCTAATGCAGAAGAGATAAAGTATATTATAGATGAATTTAATCTGGATGAGGGGTTTGTAAGGTCATCTCTTGATGAGGAGGAAAGCTCCCGTATTGAGGTTGAAGATAACCAGACACTCATTATAGTTGACTATCCGGTTAAATCAGAAGGTCATAGTGATGGCGTAAAAGCGGCAAATTACTATACAATGCCAATGGGGATTATATTTACTAATACTAATGTTATTACAATTAGCCTGAAGGAAAATGAAACGCTTAATGACCTTAAAAGCGGAATTATAAAAGGCATGAATACAAATCATAAAACAAAGTTTGTATTGCAGATGCTGTTAAGAATATCATACAGATACTTGCAATATTTAAAGCAGATAGATAAAATTTCATCAGCTACTGAACAGAAATTATATAAATCAATGAAGAATGAGGAATTAATTCAGTTGCTTGGTTTAGGAAAGTCATTGGTTTACTTCTCAACATCGCTTAAAGCTAATGAATTGACGCTTGAAAAAATACTTCGCGGACGCGTAATCAAGCTCTATGAGGAGGACCAAGATTTACTTGAGGATGTTCTTATTGAGATTAAACAGGCTATTGAAATGGCTAATATTTATTCAAGTATTCTTTCTGGCACAATGGATGCATTTGCCTCAGTAATTTCAAATAATGTTAACTTTGTGATGAAAAGACTGACTATCATAACAATGCTTATGGCTGTTCCAACTATAGTTTTCAGTTACTATGGAATGAATGTTGGAGGGTTGCAATTTGATAAAACGCCATATTTTGCGTTGGCAATAGCGTTAGCCATAACAGTTATGATAGGTATTCTAATGCGTGATAAGGATTAATTATTTATTTAATTATATAAGTGTACTAAAAAACAATATAGAATTTTGTTAAAAGAAACATTGAAAAGCTGTAACAGATTGTGATATAATATAATGGAGTTATTGTAGATTGAAGACTGTTAGGATATAATAAAACTGTTTTTAAATGTTTAGAAATGGAGTGAATTATCGTGAATAATATGGACGGGCAAGTTTTTTTAAGAACAACCAAAATTGGTGGAGGATTTGAGAAAAGAGATGTTTTAGCATATGTTGATGAATTAAACACCAAGATATGTAATCTGGAAGACCAGCTTAAAGAGGCTAAAGCTGCGGCTAGTGCTGGTTCAGGAGAAGAAATACAAAAGCTAAATGAAGAGATAAGAAAATTACAGCAGGAGCTTAGCAGGGAGAAAAACATTTCAAAACAGGCGTTAAGAACTATTGATGAGCAGAAAAAGAAGTTAGAGGAATTGGAAAATAGCTCTGATGGTTCTGAAGAAGTGGAATCATTGCGTAAAAAGCTTAAGGAGAAGGAGTCTGCGCTTGCTGAAAAGGATAGACTCTTGAATGAAAAGATAAGTGAGTTAAAGCAGAAAAATGAAATTTTAGTATCAAAGGAGAGAACAACATCTGAAATTGAAACAAAGATTTCAGAAAAGGATAGGGAAATTGCTAAGCTTAAAAATGAGCTTGAAGAGGCTAAAAAGGCTTCAAGTGCGAGCTTGGATAGTGCAATGGATATGAGCAGTTTGTTTATTGAGGCACAAAAAACTGCTAATAATTATATCATTGATGCTAAAAGCAAGGCAGATGTGATGATAAAGGAAGCACAGGAACAGTCGGATAAGATAATAAGTGAGGCAAATGTAAAAGCAGATAAAACTCTTTCTGAGGCAATTGCGAAGGCACAAGCTGAGGCAGATGAGTTAAATAGGAAGTCAAGATTAGAGCTTGAAGAGGCTAATAAGAAAGTTGCAACAATTAATGAAATGACAGATTCAATCAATAAAGTACTTAAGGGTGAAATTGAAACTGTTTCTGAAAAAATAAACGAGTTGTCAGAATTGATTTCAAAAGTAGCTAATGAAACTAATACAAAGATAGATAGTGCAAAGGGAATTATCAATTCACTTAAGGGAAGTATTGATGACAGAAAGAAACTTGATGAATTAATTTCAAAGCTTCCTGAGGTTAAGGAAACCTCCAAAGATACTGCAAAGCCTGTTTCTAATTATATTTCTGAACCAAAGAAGGATAACAGTTTCAGTGAGAAAAAAACAAGTAATCCAATGCAGTTAAATTTTGATTTGGAGGCATTAACAAAAGCAGTTGAGGAAGAGGCTGCGGCTTCAGGCGGTTTTGGTGTTCCAAGTCCAAATTCTTGGGATGAATAGGACTAAATTTTGTAAAAGTAAAGGGCAATCCGATGTGGTTGCCCTGTTTTAAAGTAGGAAGTGTTATTATGTCAGAAGTAAAAAAGATTAAAGCTAATGATTTAAAGAAACAGGCTGAAAGCTTGAAAATTGGTGATAAGATCCTGCTTACAGGCTGGATATATACTGCAAGGGACGCTGCACATAAGCGCATAGATGCATTACTAAATGAGGGTGCAGAACTGCCCTTTGAGATTGAAAATGCAGTTATTTACTATGCTGGACCAACTCCAGCACCTGAGGGCAAGCCGATAGGGTCATGCGGGCCAACTACCTCTGGGCGAATGGATAAGTTTGCACCACGACTTCTCGATTTAGGGCTAGGAGCAATGATTGGCAAGGGAGAGAGAACCCAGTTAGTTAGGAGTGCAATTGAAAGGAATAAGGCCCTTTACTTATGTGCAATTGGTGGTGCAGGTGCTTTGGCGGCAAACTGCATAAAAAGCTGTGAGGTTATTGCTTTTGAGGATTTAGGCTGTGAATCTGTAAAGAAACTATATGTGGAGGATTTTCCGCTTGTTGTAGCAAATGATGCATTTGGCGGAGATATATTTTCAAGTGGCAGAAAGGAATATTCAAAAGTAAGTCGAGTATTTTGATAATTAAAGCGACAATTGCTGATTTGGCAACAGTCGCTTTTGTTATCATACAAACGGATATATTTTATTTTCCTTGAGATATTCGATTGATGAGATTTGCATATTAATATCCTGAATTTCGACAAGGACGCTTGCGTTAATTTTTTTTTGCTTGATTTTATTGCTTATATCATGCCAATCAATAAGACCAGTTCCTATTTGAAGATGGAAATCGTCGATTTTATGGTTATCACTAAAATGCAAATGCTTTATATAGGGTGAAAGCTCATCAATCCAATCAGAGATAGGAGTTCTTGATAAAAAGGCATGTCCACAATCAAGACAAATCCCAAATCTATTTTCATTTTTCATGGCTTTAGCTAGTAGTGATAGCATTTTTGGGCTGTAATCGAACATATTTTCAATAAAGATTTTAATTGATGGAAACTGTTTTATAATTCCAGACCAGAATATTGTATTCTCCTCAACCCATTTACTATAATAGCTGCCTATCAAAAAGTCAGGAATAAAATTTGTATGAAAGATAACAGCTTTGCAATTGAGAAGTGTCGCTATTTCGAGGCTTTGTAGTACTCTTTTTATTGATATTTCACGAATTTGCCTGTCACGACTAAAAACAGTAATATCTATAAAGGCACCGTGCAGGGTATCAGCATTGCTTTTTTCACCTCTGATGCTTGAATACATTTTTATTAATCCGTCAATTTTTTGCTTATTATCAAAAAGCTCCGGTTTAAAAAAATCATTATATTCAAAACAGGCATTATATTTTTCCGCAATCTCAATGCTTTTATCAATATTATTACAGTCTGGAATTATGTATAAGCTTTCCACAGTCCTCTTATCCTCTCATATAATATGTCTATTTTTTATTGAGTCATTAAATAAATTCACAACATTTTTATCAAGCTTGCCATCATCAACCATTGAGAATAAAATTTTCAAGGCATCATCACTGGATACAGATTTTTTATACGGTCGATCAACAGCTGTTAACGCCTCATAGATATCGGCAACAGCAAGAATTCGAGCCTCAAATGGTATATCTTTGGCAGTAAGTTGTTTTGGATATCCCGTTCCGTCTAAATACTCATGGTGCAGAGAAGCCCATAGAGTTATATTCTTAAAATTATCAATCATATTAATTTTTGTTAAGAGTTGTTCTGTAAAATTGACATGAGTTTTCATAATTTCTCGCTCATTATCAGTTAATGTACCACTTATAATGAGCAGGCATTCTTTTTCCTGAGAAGTTATATAAGATTTTGAATTACCATCTGCATCAGTATATATTTTGTCGGCTAGATTATTCACAAAGGCTATATCATCATCTGTAAGGCAAACTGCAGTATTAATGTCCTGAACACGCTGTTTAGCCTTTGTAAGGAAATCCTTTTCGGACTCCCATTGGTTTTTAGAGATTCTTCTTTCTAAAAAGTCGATATACCATAGGGAAGCTAGGTAATCAAAGCGATTTAAAATAGTATCCAATCGGTTTCCAAGTCTAGTTTCCTTATTCATTATTTCCAGAGGAATAATCAGCTTGCCTATATCATGAAGCATTGTCGCAAGAATGAGTTGTTCACGCCTGTTTTCATCAAAATAAATATCAATTTCACCTTTACAATATTTTTTATTGATATAATCAATCAGAATTTCTATGTATTTGGAAACATTACTAGTATGACATGAATTATAAGGAGTTCTGGCATCAACTGCTGTAGCAAATACTGACACAATTGAGTGTAGCAATGCTTTAACCTCCTGATTATATTTCATGTTTGAAATGGAGATAGCAGCCTGTGAGGCTATTGCCATTAAAATGTACTCATATTCTTTATTGAAGGGAATAATATTTCCATTGCTATCAAGTGAATTAATCAACTGAAGTACACCAATTAACTCATTTTCGTGATTCTCAAGTGGGATTACAAGCATGGATTTAGTACGGTATCCTGTAATTGGGTCATAATTACGAGGACCTGAAAAGTCAAATTTGTTGTAATTATAAACATCGGGAATATTGATGATTTTTCGATTTATGGCGCTGTATGCACAAACATTTCCCTCCTCAAGAGGAACGGGAGGAAGTCCGGAGACATCGCCATTTTCTCCGAGGTTAATACGAAGGGTATTGTTTTTCATTATTTTAAAATTCAGGGCGTTATTTTCATACATATATAAAGTTCCTGCATCGCTAGATGTAATATCCATGGACACAGAAATAATCAGTGATAACAGCTTATCATAGTTTTTTTCTTTAGTTAATGCAACTCCAATATCTAGCATTTTATTTAGATTAATTTTATCAATCATTTTACATTCGACCTTTCATGAAAAAAGCTCTATATGTTGTTATGTTTAATAGTCTTGATTAAGAGTGATGTTTTGGTATTAATTTAATTAGTTTTATTATATCATATTAATTTCATTCAAACAAGAACAAAACATTAATACAAGATAAACTTTTTCATAATCATTCATAATATGTTTAATATTGGTTGATTTTGCTATTAATTATAGTATGTGATTTACCTGATAAACCATTGTTTCGTTGGATTTACCTTTCAGCATTATAGGTCCAATCGGGCTTGTACTAACCTTATCCTTAATTTTTTCATAAACTGCATTGCTGATAAGTATTTGGTTTTCTGCAGCATGGGATTCTAGTCTTGAAGCAGTGTTGACGGTATCACCAATAGCAGTATAATCTATTCTTGTATCAGAGCCGATATTTCCAACTACTGCATTTCCGCAATGAATACCGATTCCACATCTTACGGATACACCATATTTATTCTTTAGTTTTTCCTCAAGCTTCTTTGCGTTTTCGATAATATCACATGCTGCACATACGGCAAGATATTCATAATCCTCTAAATCAAATGGTGCATTGAAAATAGCCATAGCTGAATCCCCGATAAATTTATCAAGAGTTCCTTTATATTTAAATATTGAATTAGTGATAAGACACAAGTACTCGTTAAGTATTTTTACAACTTCATCTGGGTGTAATTTTTCAGATATTGCAGTGAAATTTCTTATATCAACAAAAACAACAGCGATATCCTTAAGCTCTCCATTAAGATTTATTTCGAAGTTTCCACTTGAAACTAAGGCATCCACAACCTGAGGCTCAATATATCTTTTAAATGCATTTATAATTTTTGTTTTTTGTATTATTTCAAATACATATTTGGAAATGAGGTTATATAGGAATAATAATGTTAATATTATAGGAAGTGTAATTACTCCAACATATAATCCTGACTTATACAGTGCAATACACAAAATGATATGTAATGCTATGCTTGAAATGAGAACAATTAGTGATAATATTATTTTTACTTTTTTAGTTAAAATGAAATAAGCGATTGCAATTATAACATATATTATTGCCACAATATGTAAATCGGCAGGAATGTTAGTAGTTTCCTTTAAAAGTGAGTCGACAATATTTGCATGGATTTCCACTCCATACATTTGTGAACTATGTGCTATCGGAACAAGGTAGGAGTCCTGCATACCTGATGCATATGCTCCAACCAATACAATACAATCATCAAATATGGATGGGTTATATTTTCCATTTAACACATCAACTAATGAGAAAACCTCATACCTGCTTTGAGGCTTTGCTGAATATGTAAATCCAAAACGGTTATATTTGTCTGTTTCAGGGTATTTTATAGGCTTATTATTATTTTCTGAATGAGTTTTATATATCAGAAACGGAAAGCTGTATATTTTTGTACCATTATAATCAAGAAATACAAAGGAGTGGCGAATATAATTATCATCATCTTGTATTGCATTTGTAAAACCGTTCTTTACAATATTACTTAGTTCAGGAAAAGGATATTCGACGCTATTTATATGGAGAGTATCCTTGTATATTTTATTGTTTTCATCATATTTAAGGGTTTCTTTAAAAACAATATTTGAAGCAACAATCACATTATTGCCTTTTTTACATTCATATACAAAATTTAAATCACCATTCTTATCTTCATAAGCAGGATACATTATATCAAAGGCGACTAATTCCGGCTTAACTTCATCACTTTCATTCAATATATGCAACAAATCAGCATATATCTGCCTTGACCAAGAAGTAATATTCCCATATTCAGACAGAGTTTTCTCATCAATGGCAATAATCTTTATCTGATTATTTATGGCACCTGGTCTTTGGTATAAAAGGTCTGTAACCATGTTGTCAATTAGCTTAAGGAATTCAAAATAACTAACAAAATAGATAAAACATATAGTTGCAATTACTAATACTACCTTTAATATTTTTGATTTTTTCTGTTTTGACATTAAAATGGCTCCCTAAAATTAATTAATATTTATAGATTATCAATTTTTGTGGGAAAAGTCAATAAAAAAGGTATAAAAATTTCCAAAATGATTTACTAGTTTGTTCATAAAAAAGTCTTTACTAATTTACAAATATGGTTTATAATATAAACATAATTTATAGTATAACATTATGGCTTATGTCTTATTATGTAATGAAAAAAATATTGAGGTGGGACAATTGAAAAATACAAAAGTAAGATTAATAGTTTTTATTACGATTCCTGTTGTTTTAGTATCACTTTTGGTGATTGTTTTATATTTTGTCAGCAATGCTGATACATATGAAAATATTAAAATCTTTGAAATTAATGGCGAAGTTGTTATTGAAAGAAAGTCCAAGGAAAAAGTCGATACATATGAGAATATGAACTTGATGAGTGGAGATATAATCTCAGTATTAGCTAATTCAAATGCAAAATTACAGCTTGATGATGATAAATTTGCTTTACTTGAGCCTAATACTAAGGTTGAAATAGAATCTGTAGATCTTGAAAACAAAAAGTTTAAGATTAATTTGATAACAGGTGCAATAATTACAGAAATACGAAATAAGTTAGATTCAAAATCAAGTTTTGATATATGTACTCCAAATTCAACTATGTCAGTTCGAGGAACTGTTTTCCGTGTGGAGGTCTTAAAGGATGAAAACGGAAAATATGTAACCAATGTTCAGGTTTATGAGGGCAAGGTTGAGGTTAATATTAATAATAAGGAAAACAGCACGATATTTGTAGAGAATGGTAAGTCTGCTCAGATAATCGGCAATAATGGAAACGCTGAATATGAGTATACTAATAGAGACTTAGATATAAGTAGTTTACCGGATTGTTCTTTAATATATTTGAAGAAAATTAGTGATGGTGGGCGTGAATTAACATTAAATACTACATTAGTTGTGGAAACTACAGATGTAACTGAAACTACTGACATTGATGCGATTACAGATGCAGACAAAAATGTTGAAACTTCAACAAATAAAGTAACTGATAATAATTCAAACGGTAGTTCAACTGAAAATGATGAAACAAAAGCAATAGATTCAAATGTGCAGGTACCTGTCAATACTGAGGTGCAACAAGAAACAAAGCCTCCAGTTGAAACTTCTGCAACACAAGCACCTGTAATAGGTAACACAAAGGTTACCGTTATATATAATTTTACTGAATTAAATAAGGTAATTCAGCTTAAATATAATTATGGCGATACTATAGAACCTATTGCAGTCCCTGTAGTAAGCACATCAATAAAGCTTGAAGGATGGTATACGGATTCATCTTTTATTAACGAATGGGATTTTAGCCAGCCAGTAACACAGGACATGGTTCTATATGCAAAATGTGTACCAGAATAAATATGTGATGATAAATCTCCAAGCAGAAAGTACTGCTTGGAGATTTAAAAAATACTAATTTTTTTTTGAAAAATACTTGACAATTGAATAATAATATGATAATATATTTAATGTTGACTGGAGATAGGGGTATAGCTCAGCTGGTAGAGCAGTGGTCTCCAAAACCACGTGCCGAGGGTTCGATTCCTTCTGCCCCTGCCAAATGTAAAAAGGCTCATGCATATGCGTGGGTTTTTTTTATAACCTAAAGCACAGGATAAGCTATTGATGTGGCGAATGATAAATATCAAAGAAGGGTATTTAAGTGCTTATTTTAAAAGGAGCAATTTGTTATCGCAGAGGATTTGGTTTTAATGTGCATTTCATACCGAAATTATGTTGATTTTAAGCGCTTTACTAATAAAATCTGACATTTTATAATCTAAATCGAATTTTATACTTACATTTTGTTTAAAAATGTGTTATAATATATTATGTATTTTAACCTTTTTGTTAGATTATACCACATATACTTATAGTATTAATGCACATTAAAAACAAAATTAGGAGAATGAAAATGAATATTAAAATTACATCTGACAGTACTTGTGATTTATCAGCAGAAATTTTACAGGAGTATGATATAAGCATTGTTCCACTTTATGTAGAAAAGGGTGGAGAAATGTTTAGAGATGGCGTAAATATTAAGCCTGAAGATATTTTTAACCATGTGAGTAATGGTGGAAGTATCTGTTCTACTGCTGCAGCAAATATAGCTGATTATACCTCTTTTTTTGAGCAATACATTGATAAATATGATGCAATAATTCATATTAATATTGGAAGCGGTTTTTCAAGTTGCTACCAAAATGCATGTATAGCTGCACAGGAATTTAATAATGTTTATGTTGTGGATTCAAAAAATCTTTCATCAGGTCAAGGCCATGTTGTTGTAGAGGCTGCAATCAAGGTTCTTGAGGGTATTTCAGCTGAAAAAATTATTGAGCATTTAAATAACATAATTCCAAAAGTTCGTGCAAGCTTTTTGTTAGACCGTTTGGATTACATGGCAAAGGGAGGCAGATGTTCATCGATTGTAGCTTTAGGAAGCAATTTGCTGAAGATTAAACCTTGCATTGAGGTAGTAGACGGCAAAATGGTTGTAGGTAAAAAGTATCGTGGGCCACTAAAAAAATGTCTGTTGCAATATTTAGAGGATAAATTAAGTGCTCCTGAAAGAATTATTCCTGAAAGGGCTTTCATTACCCATACTGCATTTTTGGATAAAGAAACATTGGATGAAATTAAGAATGCTGTAAATCAGAAGGTAATTTTTAATGATGTATATGAAACAGATGCGGGCTGTACAATTACATGCCATTGTGGTCAGAATACATTAGGTATTTTGTTTATAGAAAAGTAGAAATATAGAGTATTTGTTATAAAAAGCTGATTCAGAATTGTTTCGAATCAGCTTTTTGTGTTTTTGATTAAAAAATTAAATCAAATTGAAATAAATAGTAAGATCTTAAATATAATCGTAAAATATTAACCTTGATTAAATAAAGGAATTTGGAGGATAATTGTCTAGATTGACAAATAATATCAACAATATTATAATAGAATGTGTAATGTTTTCCTTTATATATAGTATATTTATTAATGGATAAAATTGAAGGAGGAGCTGATACTGAGTTGAAAATATTTAGTCTGTTAAGTCAAGAAGATATATGCAACATTTTGGACATATTATCTCATAACAATAGTACAAAGGAACAATTAATTCTTCTCCTTCGTATTTCAGATGAGAAACTTACGGAGAAATTAAATCTATTGTTGGATGCTGGTTTAATTTGTAAAAGTGAAATATATTACATGATTTCACAAAAACCCTTTGAAAAGGCAATAGCTAAGCTGATGCAGTATTGTTCACCCCAATATGGTGGGGATGGTTTGCATGGCTTAAATAGAGTGTCGCTTGATAAATTTTTTTTAATAAGCCAGGAAAATGCAGTTTATCATGCACCTTTTGAAAAGGAGCTTGCTTTTTATGAAAGTGTTCGCTCCGGAAATCTTGAAACTGTAAAAACATTATTTACAAAGCTAGGTGGGGCAGGCTTTGGTGTATTGAGCAGTGACCCTTTGCGTAATTTAAAATACCATTTAGTGGTCAGCATAGCAATGATAACAAGGTTTTGCATTAATGGAGGAATGCCACCTGAAAAAGCGTACAGCTTAAGTGATATATATGTTATGAAGGTAGATGAGTGTACATCAAGGGAAGAAATAGATGAACTTCACTATGAGATGATAATAGATTTTACAAGAAGAATGAGGCAGATTCAAAATAGGCGAATTTATTCAAAGCCGATTATAAATGCTCTTGATTACATCAGTGATAATTTGCACAATAGAATTTTAATACAAGAGATTGCTGATTTCTTATCATTAAGTGTACCTTATTTTTCAAGACTATTTAAGGAGGAAATTGGAGTTACATTTAGTGAATATGTAACAGTCAAAAAAATAGAGGCAGCTGCAAATATGTTGCAGTTTTCTGATTATTCAGCAGTAGAAATAAGCAACCTGTTTAACTTTAGTTCGCATAGTTATTTTATTAAGGTTTTTAAAAAACATATGGGCATGACTCCTAAAGAATATCGTAAAAACTATTACAAAGTAGGATGGATAATAACTCAAAAATGTAATGGCTATACTACATTTTTTTAATATTTAGATTTTAAGTAATAAATTTATATAATTTCATAAGAAAGTTATATAAATTTTGTATTGTTTCATGGTATAATTTACATATATTTTAAACATTTTTTTGAAATATTGTAGGATTA
>JAAYPV010000034.1 GCA_012519635.1 Clostridiales bacterium | reverse complement strand
TCGGTTGAGAGCATTCTTGTTGCAAGCTGTTCCTTTGACATTTCCAGTGAAAAAATTGCAACCTCTTTTCCTGAGCGTCTTGCGACATTTGTGGCAATATTCAAAGCAAATGAGGTTTTACCCATACCAGGACGAGCAGCAATCAGAATAAGGTCAGATTTATTTAAGCCGGTAGTAATGGTGTCAAGGTATGTAAATCCTGTTTTAGCACCAAGATATTTTTCCTTATCAGGGCCTGTTATTTTTGCAAGCCTATCATAGGCTTCATAGACAACATCTTTAATATGCGTAAGTCCTTGAACATCCTTGCCCTGTCTTATATCAAAAATTTTCTGTTCAGCACTATCAAGCAAGAGCTGTGCATCATTATTTCCGTTGGAAATTTCCTCAAGAATCTCTTTTGCGACAAGAGCCAGGCGGCGTATAAAGTATTTTTCAGATACTATTTTACAATAGCTTTCGATATTAGCGACAGATGGTACACTATTCATAAGTGAGGCAAGGTAAGTACGCCCTTCAGCGGGTGTTTCAAAGATCCCAGTCTGCATAGCCTCATTTAAAACTGTAATAATATCAGCATTGACTCCACTTGTAAACATTCTCATTATAATTGAGAAGAGCATTCTGTGCTGTTCGTTGTAGAAACAGTCAGCCTTAATTTTTTCTAAAACTGTCGGCAATACTGAGGCGTCTATTAAAACTGCACCAAGAATAGTTTGTTCAGCATCAAGACTATATGGGAGGTCAGTTGTTGGAAGAAAACCATCATTATAATCCATTTTTTACCCCTAAATTTAATTCTCTTCAGTGACCTCAATAGTCATCTTAGCATTAATGCCTGTATAAAGCTTTATATCAGCCTCATAGGTACCAAAGTTTTTGATTTCAGAATTAAGTGAAATCTTCTTTTTATCTATCTTTTGGTTGAACTGTTGTTCGATAGCTTCAGATACATTTGCTGAAGTAATTGAACCGAAAAGTCTTCCACCTGTACCAGCCTTTGCACTGATTTTCAAGATTTTATTATTTATTGTATTTGCAATTTCTAAAGCAGCCTTTTTCTCTGTTTCAATTTTATGTTGTTCAGAGGCTTTTTTTCCAGCTAAATCGCTTAAATTTTTAGCATTAGCTTCAATAGCATAGCCCTTAGGAATAAGGAAGTTTCTTGCATATCCATCAGCAACTTCTTTTATATCTCCTTCTTTACCTGTTCCTTTTAAATCTTTTAATAGTATAACCTTCATAATTTATCCCTTCCTAAAAAAATATTTTGCAAAAAGTAAAAATTATTAATAATAATCATTTATAGCAGCCAACAGCATTTTCTTTGCTCTCTCCAAATCAATATCAATCAGCTGAGTAGCAGCCATAGTCTGATGTCCGCCACCACCTAGCTTTTCCATGATAACCTGAACATTAATACTACCTAATGAGCGAGCAGATATGTTAACTATATTGTTGGACTTAAAAATAACAAATGAAGCATCCACATCGGTAATACTCAAAAGCTCATCAGCAGCCTGAGGAGCGATGAATCTTATATCCTCTGAGTTTAAATTAGAAACTGCAATTGCACAATTATTATATATTTCAGCATTTGAAACAAGCTGTGTTTTGCATTGGTATGATTCTATTGAGCTTGAAAACAGCTTTTTTACAGCAATTGTATCAGCCCCTAGCTTTCTGAGTGAAGCAGCAGCCTCAAAGGTTCTTACACCTGTTCTCATGACAAAGTTTTTTGTATCAAGGGTAATTCCAGCCAAAAGTGCCTCTGCATAGACAGGTGAAATTTTAGATGAATCAAAGAAATAATGTATAATTTCTGTGACCATTTCAGCAGCTGATGATGCATAAGGCTCATGGTGAAAAATCACAGCATTATCTATAAAATTAACAGTTTTTCTATGGTGGTCTATTATAACGATATGCTTGGCCATTTCATAGAGTTTTTTACTTTCAAGGAAATCCTTATTATGTGTATCTACGATAATAAGTAGGCTTTTGTCAGTGAAGCTTGAAAGAGCTTGTGATATGTTCATAAAGATTTTGTCGCCTTCGGTTTCCATGAATTTATTGATAAGTGGCTTTGCTAAATTTTTTTCAGGGTCATATACAACATATGCCTCTGAGCCTAAAGCATTGATAGCACCAGCAAGTCCGATAGCAGAACCAATTGAATCAAGGTCACCGAAAGCATGCCCCATAATAAAAACCTTTTCGGAGGATTGAATCAGTTCCTTCATAGCGGTTGCAATTATACGGATTTTACTTCTTGATTTTTTCTCAACGCCTTTAGAAACACCACCAAAGAATTTGAATCCATTTTCAGTTTTAATAACAGCCTGATCTCCACCTCTTCCTAAAGCCATATCAAGAGATTGCTTGGCAAGCACTTCACTTTCTGCAAGTGTTTCCGCACCATGACCGACACCGATGGATAGAGTCAGGTTTGTGCGTTGTTCACCCACTATTATTTTTCGTGCCTCATCAAGAATTTTAAATCTTTCATTAATAATAATCTGCAAGTGCTTTTCTTCAATTATAGCAATAAATCTATCCTTAGAGAGCTTACGGATAATGCCAGTAGTGTTTGACATAAACTCCTCAAGCAACCGTTCGATAGAAACAGATACATGGGCCTTTTCAGACTCCTTTGCATTTAATAGCAAATCGTCGTAATTATCAATTAAGATAATCAAAATAGACGGACGAGTCATATTGTACTTATCTTGTAGAAGTACATAGTCGGTAATATCCGTAAAGCTGAGCATATAAAGTGGATTATCAACATGCTCTGTTTTTTCTGCAACAACCTCATATGCTCTGTTCATATATGAAACAACGGATGGATGCTCTGATAGGAGAGTATATATATCGACATTGACAATTTCATTAATCGCTATGCCAAACACATCTTTACCGTTCATTATATTTTCAAAAAAGTATTTATTATACCATACAATTGTACCATTTTCGTCAACAATGACTGATGCAACGGGATAAAGGTAAAGTGATTCACTGGCAGTCTGATTAATTTTGTGGTCTAGTTTAGATACAAATTTATAGATGTTATTTTTGGCAACAAAGGTTTGTATTAAAAAAGACAAGTTAAGAATAATTAATGGGATTGCCAAAAATATAAATGCATATAAATTATATCTGTATGTTATAGAAACAGAAATTGCAGATATTATCATAAGTAATATGGCATTAAGTAAAAATAACCATAGCTGTTTTTTCTTCATTTCATCACCTTTTTTGTCGAGGATAAAGCATTAACTTTATCCTCTAAACAACGGATATAATTATGTTATGAAATATATGTTAAGGATTAGCTTTCCATGATTATAGGCAGAATCATTGGAGAACGCTTTGTTTTATGATAAATATATTCTGATAGGGAATCGCGAAGCCTTGATTTTACATAATTCCACTCCCTAAAGTCATGTTCGGAAAGATTTGAAATTGTGGTGTTAAGCACCTGTTTAGCGGCATCAATTAATTCTTCTGCCTCCCTTACATAAACAAAACCTCTGGAGATGATTTCTGGCCCTGCGATTACGCTATTGCTAGCCTTGTCAATGCTGATTACAACAATTATCAAACCATCCTGAGCAAGATGCTTTCTATCACGAAGTACGATAGAGCCAACATCGCCGACTCCCAATCCATCAACCAAAACTCTTCCTGCAGGAACCTGTGAAACAATCTTTATGTCCACGCCATCAGTTTCAATAACGTTTCCTATTTCACCGATAATGATATTGTTCTTGGGAATACCCATTTCAATTGCCAGTTCAGCATGCTTTTTAAGGTGCTTGTATTCACCATGAATTGGAATAAAAAACTGAGGCTTCGTAAGCGCCATTATCAGCTTTAGTTCCTCCTGACAGGCGTGACCAGAAACATGAACATCATACATTTTCTCATAAACAACCTCTGCCCCCGACTTCATCAGTTCGTTAATAACCTTAGTGACATATTTTTCATTCCCTGGAATTGGAGTTGCGGAAATGATTATAAAGTCCATAGGGGATATATTCACTTTTTTGTGGTCGTTCATAGCCATTCTCGTCAGCGCAGACATTGGCTCGCCCTGACTTCCGGTGGTAATAAGAACGATTCTCTCTCGTTCAAAGCGATTCATTTCATCAATATCAATGAGAATACCTTTTGGAACTGTCAGATAGCCAAGTTCAATACCAATAGTTACAGCATTAATCATGCTTCTTCCGAAAATTGCGACTTTTCTTCCGAAATGTTCAGCGCAGTTAATAATCTGTTGAACTCTATGAATATTTGATGAGAAGGTAGCGATAATTATTCGTTTTCCTACAGCCTTATCGAAAAGGGAGTCAAATGAGTCGCCAACGGTTCGTTCGGTTTGTGTATATCCACTTCTTTCGGCATTGGTTGAATCCGACATAAGAGCCAGCACGCCTTTTGAGCCAAGCTTACCAAATCGTGCAAGGTCAATAATTCCGCCATTTATAGGGGTGTAATCAACTTTAAAGTCCCCTGTATGAATAACAACTCCAGCAGGAGAGTGTATTGCAAGACCAACGGAATCGGGTATTGAATGGTTTACTGTAATAAACTCAACAGCCATACAGCCCATTTTTACTGTTTGTTTAGGCTTTACGACATTCAGCTTAGTCTTACCGAAAAGGTTATGCTCACGCAGCTTTCCCTCAAGCAATCCAAGAGTAAGAGCAGTTCCGTAAATAGGAAGATTAATTTTTTTCAGCAAATACACAATACCGCCGATATGGTCCTCGTGACCATGAGTTAAAACAATACCTCTTAATTTAGCACTAATTCGTTCGAGATAGGTAAAATCAGGAATAACAATATCAACTCCAAGCATTTCGGAGTCAGGGAAAGCAAGCCCACAGTCAACAATAAAAGCGTCATTAACACATTCAAAAACTGTTAAATTCTTACCGATTTCATTAAGTCCGCCGAGAGGAATAATTCTCAATGGTGTTTTTTTAACCTCTTTTTTATTCTTTTGATTATCCTGTGATTCAGGATTTTTTGCTGGAGTATTTAAGGATTTTACTTTTGAAATGGAATTGTTTTTTCGTTGTTGATTGCTTTTTTGTGTAACATTTGAATTATTTGTATAGGCAATTTTATTATTTTGATTAGTATTATTGCCATTATTTTTTTGAATGTTATAATTTTGGGTGTTTTCGTCCCAGTTTCTTTTTATTTTCTTTACTTCATTACTACTCACATTTAAACCTCGCTTTTAATTAATTACAAGCGTTATCGACCTTAACCTTAGATTTACGATACCAATGTTAAAAAATCTTTATGTCTCATTTAAAGTTATAAGTTACATAATTGCTCCTGTTGACAAAAGTGATTAATGTAAAATATATAAAAAAAGGATAATAAGTATTTTTGGAAAGGCAATAAACGATTGTTGCCATGCTACAAAGTCATACATATCAATAATTGGAAAAACAGTGGACAGACTTGTAATCAGCATAAGTATAAGAACCTTATAGGTTTTAGGTTTAGATATTTATATTAGGCGAAGGACCAGTCGCTCAATCCTACGCCTTATACACAAAATATAATAAATGAGGTTAACTTTAGAAATTACTCCCTATCTGCAAATATTCAATATTAATTATACGGTAAATAAATAGTAATGTCAAGCAATTATTTTAACTTATGATAACTGTAAATCCTTATAAAAATTGCAAATTCGCCATTTTATTGCTAAATATTTGTTTTTATTTTATTTTGAAACATTTAATTTACTATACTTTACTGATAAATTTTATTTAATTTTGTTTATTATTTTATATAAATAAAGATGGAGCAAGCATTATAGAGAAATTATGATAATAAATCTTATCCTTTTAATTTATTTTTTATTATTTCCTCATAAGAGCTACAAAGCTCGGAGGCTGTTTCTGAAGAGAAACTCTCAGCATATAAGAGTATACTTTTTCCGCTTTTTGATGGGCGAATAAAAACCTTTCCAAACTCCTCGTTTACCCATACTCCCTCTTGTTCAAAATCATCACTGTCTGACAAATCCTTTATAAAATTCAAATTTTGATTTTTACAACTGATTGAGCGTGATGAGGTAAAGGTTTGTGGCAGGGATTTGACAATATCTTTAAATCTAATATTTCTTTCTGTCAATATCCTTATAACATCGAAGGCAAGTATTATCCCGTCATTAGGAAATTTTATTTTTTTTGTAATTTGTCTTGCTTCATGGTCGGAGGAATTGTCAGGGCAATCAAAATAACGGTACACCTTTCTGCCATATTGTTTTGCTATTTCATCAATTGTTTGGGAAAAGGAATATGGTAAAGCAACATCTTGTCCTTGCTCGAACAAATTCTGGCAGCATATTGCGACTAGCTTTTCATAAAAGACAAAGCCTGTTTCTTCGCTGAATGCAGATGCCTTTTTCCCATTGGAGGATATCTGGAAAACAATTCTCTCGCTGCTATCAGGGTTTGCTTTAACCAGATTGTCAAATAAGTTTCTTATATATTTATTAGATGTACTTACACCTATATCAATTTTAACATTACTTGGAATACGGCTTTTAAGCTCTAATTCATATAGCTTTTTCATTTGCTCGGCATTAGATATTTCACCAAAATTATCATACGATGCCCTTAATGATGTGTTTCCGTTTAGTCCAGACTCTATTGAAGCCTCAGATAGCCTGTCAAGAGACAGACCATCCTTTGAAACAAGCTTTATCTTTGTAACGGAATCGGATTCAACATATACACCTAAATCCTGCTTGCATTCAGTTGTCAGGAATGCAAGCTCACTTTCTATACATTCACCAATGAGCATTGCATTTCCACCCGCAGAGGCAATACCTGAACAAATAGCAGTTGCGATACAATGTGAGCTTTTGCTGTTGGGTTTGTATCCGATGGCAATATTTTTTCCAGCATTAACAAGGCTAATACCTGTTTTTACTGCTGTATAGGACGAAATTTCTCCATTTGTTTCACCATAGATACCGTCCTCGCCGATATGCAGTGCATGCATATTGCCATAACGGATATCAAAGCTGGCTACGGTATTGCGTTCGATTTGCTTGTTATTCCAGATACGGACTCCATCTTCAATGACAGCATTTTCACCTATGATAGCATTTTCGCCAATAATACAATTTTCATTTACACTGGAAGAGTTTAGCAATGTTGCGTTTTTGCAAATTACACAATTAGTACATTCAACACGGTCTCCTATATAAGCGCCACTCATGATTACAGCCCCATAGAGTTTCACATTTTTGCCGATGGTAACATTATCACCAATTATTGTGCAGTTACTGATAATGGAGCCGTTACCGATAGAAACATTTTTTCCGATATAAGCAGGGGTATTTATCTGTATGTTTGAAGAAAACTCATACAGTTCGGGAGAAACTATTCCGCTGAGCATTTTGTGGCCACCAGATTCAAATGGAGCCTTTGAGGTCAGTATATCCTTTTGACATTTTAAATATTCCTTGACATTTTGGATACTGCACCAGTACCCTCCGTCCTCAAAAGCAGAAATACTGAAGTCCTTGGCAGAGATTCGATGCTTTGCAATATAGTGTTGGAAAAAAGGAATTGTATTTTGTGCTGGCACAATCCAGACACCTGTATTAGCGAGATTGCTATAAAAGCTGTTATTTGATTGTTTACTGAGCATGGACTCTACCTGTCCGTTTTTGTTCACAAGCAAAAGCTCCTTGTTTTGTGAAACACCAACAGTTTTTGCAATAACCGTTGCAAAAGGCTTTTTGTGATGCTGATGATTTAGTGTCTCAAACAGATTAAAATCAAACAGCTTAATATCGTCGATAAAAACAATATCATCATCAAATTGAAAATTCATAAGCTCATCAGTGGTCAGAAGACTTAGCTTGACATTTTTGAATTTGCTGGATTTAAAAAGCATATTTAACTTATCCTGATGATAGTTGCTTATAAGGTATACATGAGTTATATCGTAATTATTGACGGAATCCAACACATAATGTATAGCATAGCGTCCACATATAGGCAATATAAATTTAGGTGTGGTTCCTGTAATTGGCATCAAAGCACTTTCATCATTATCGCAAAAAATAACAGCTTTCATATTAACATCCTTTCACAAACAAAATAAACCTTAATTATTTATAATTATTGTCTTTATGTTTGTGAATTATACGCTTAGAAGGCATTTTAATTTTACAGTTTAATAGCAGTATTCCCATAAGATTAGGGATAGCCATAAGCCCGTTAAAAATATCTGAAATAGTCCATGCAATGGACAGCTTGGAGGTTGCACCTATTATGACAATAAAAATAAATATGAGCTTATAATATTTTACTGCCGATTCACCGAAAATAAAGCGAATAGCACTTTCTCCACAGTATGACCAGCCAATCAGTGTTGCAAATGCAAAAAGAAGTATTGAAATTGTAATAAATATATCTGCATATTGTCCAAATCCATTTTCAAAAGCCTTAATTACAAGATTTACTCCGTTGAAATTTGATAAATTGCTACCAGTTGATAAAATAACCAATGCAGTCAGAGTGCAGCAGACTATTGTATCTACAAAAACCTCAAAAATACCCCACATACCCTGTAATTCAGGAGTATTAGCATCACTTGCGGAGTGTAGGAGAGCGCTGCTTCCAAGTCCTGCCTCATTGGAAAAAACACCTCTGCGTAGTCCTATGTTTACAGCTCTTTTTACAATAGCACCACTTATTCCTCCTCCAATTGCAGATATACCGAATGCACCCCTGAATATTTGTGAGAATGCGTTTGGAATATTGTTGAAATTGATTATTATTATAAAAATTGCTGCAGATATGTATAAAATTGATAATATGGGAATAAGCATTTGAGTGATGCTGCCAATGCGTTTTATTCCACCGATGATTATTATCCCAACTAGGGTGGCAACAATTATTCCCGTTGCTAAAGGGGATATGTTAAAGGTTGAGTGCATTGCTGATGAGATTGAGTTTGCCTGTGCCATGTTTCCCATTCCAAATGAGGCAAGTGTGCAGAATACAGCAAATAAAACAGCAAGCCAACGACAGCCTAAGCCTTTATCAAGATAAGCAAGAGGACCACCAATCCATTGATTTTTGTCATTTTTATATCGGTAAGTTGTACCAAGAGCATTTTCAGCATATATAACAGCCATACCAAAAAAAGCAGAAATCCACATCCAGAATATAGCACCTGCACCGCCAATACTTATTGCTGTTGCAACACCGACAATGTTCCCCGTACCCATTGTAGCTGCAAGTGCTGTTGAAAGAGTCTGAAACTGAGAAATACTATGCTTATCATTTGAACGGGTTGTGTCCTTGTCCTTAAAAATGGAAAAAAAGGTGTTTTTCAGAATATATCGAAAATGGGTTAATTGAAATAATTTCATTTTAAGGGTTAGATAAAGCCCTGTGCAAAGGATTAGAAAAATCATACCATTTCCCCAAACGATATTGTTAAGAGTTTCAATCATGCTTAATAAATCCTCCGTATCTTTATGGCTATTCTTGTATTCTGTTTTGGATTTATGTTATAATAACTTAAGAGGTGTCATAAATGAAAAGATATTATGCAGACAGAGCAGGTTTAAATATACTACGCATAATCATATTTATAGTTACAGTAATAGCGACAATAATGGCCTATCTTTATTTGTCTTTTATTTCTATGTTTATGTGGATTTTAATGCTTGTATTCTTTGCGATATGTTTTTTTGTCGCGGTTATATATCTTCCGTTGTATTTTAAGAGTGTGAATTATTATGCAACGGATACAAAGATAATTAAACATAGCGGAGTATTTTATAAAACAAATCAGGTTATGAGATTTGATGCAATTCAATATACAACAGTTGTATCTACACTTTTTTCAAAGAAAACAGGGTTTAATTTTTTGATTCTAAATGCTTTTGGGGGAAGGATGATACTTACATTTTTAAGGCAAAGGGATTTAGAGGAGATTATGTCGGAGATACAGCTTTATAAATAAAATAGTATAGAGTTTGTTATATTGTGTACTTGCAAACAGGTCGAGAGGTTACTAAAAATAGACGGTAAAAAAATCCGAAATGCGGTCCAGCGTGCTACGCTGGAGGAGGTGTTACGTTTGTATTATCAGCATCCATATAAAATATTACAATATTCGGCAAAAAACCTTTGGTTGCTGATATTTCCATTGTTGAGGGGTCTTATTGCGTTAAGGCTAGATATAAATGAGCTTTATATGTGGCTTAAGGGTGCATGGTTTGATATACTTATTATTATTGCAATAGTGGTCATGGGTTATATCAGATGGAAATGTAGCTACTTTATGATTGAAGATGACAGCATAACATATCAGAATGGGGTTTTTTTAAGAACAAGAACAACAATACCTTTTAGTAAAATTTCAACAGTATCGGCTGAACGAAGATTGTTGTACCTTTTTATTCAGGCAGCAGATGTCGTAATTGATACTAATGGTGCGGGGTATTCAAAAGCAGATATGAAGCTGTTAGTAAAATGCAGTGACCTTAACGAGATGGAAGAAAAAATAACTGTGATGAATAAAAAGGAAGGGATGAAGTACAGTTATAAGCCGAACTGGTGGACCATGATATTTTTTTCAATTGTATTTTCAAGCAGCTTTTCAGGTGCTCTTTATATCGCAACGGTGTTTTTTCAGTCAGGTAAAATAATAGAGGAGATAATAAACAGAAAGCTGACAGATACATTTAACGATGTGACTAATGAGGTTGCAGCAATGCTCTTGCCTAAAATTTCTCCTATTGCAATAGGAATAGCATTGCTTGTGCTTTTAAGCTGGGGCTTATCTTTTGGAAGGAATGTTTTCAGGTATGTAAGATTTAAGATAGAAAAGGATAAATTCAGCGTAAAAATCAATATGGGTATAATAAAAAGATATGTTTATTATCTTAACATGAAAAAGATTAATTATGTTGATTTGCGACAGAATTTAGTGATGAGGTTATTTAATGTTATGACAGTAAATATCAGTTGTTCTGGCTATGGTAATGAGAAGAATGAGATACCTGTATTCGTGCCGATAATGCAGAAAAATCAAGCTTCTAATACCTTAAAAATCTTTACGGAGGATATAAAGCTTCATAAACTGCTGATAAAACCGAAAAAAACCTCGTTTTTCAGGTATATATGGATTCCACTCTTCCTTTCTGCAATTGTGTTTTTGGCGAGTATGCTTATGTTTGTGTTGTTTCCATCAATAAGTGGAATTATCAGGGTTGTTTTAATTATTGTTGAAATTCCTTTGATATGGTTGACGATAGTAAAATTTGTGTCCGTATTCACTACGGGATTTTCAATTGAAAATGACCAGCTTTGTATTTGCTATTGTGAAATGTTTGCGTACCACACAATTATGGCAAAAAAAGAGAAGGTTACTAAAATAAAAATAAGACAGAGCATCTTGCAGCGATATTTTAATAAATGTGATGTTATTTTTTACATTAACTCTAAAACCACTAGAAGGCATATTGTTAAAGCCCTATCCTTACAAGAGGTTGAAAAAAATCTTGGATTTAAGTATATTGAAAATGAGGTAGCATAATCTCACATTTCTTTAAAAAGGTATAGTTTATACCTTTTTTTATTTGAATGGTTGTTTTTAAGGAGTTAATTTGGTATAATGAAAACATATAAACTTTCGGCTTTAATAAAGGCATAAACTAAAAAGGAAAAGAGGGATTTTTATGAAACGCTTAAAAGCTCTATTGACGGCTGCCTGTAGTATTTTTGTTCTTACAGCTAATGCAGGGGCAGGAATTGTAACAGCAGAGTCTTTGCAGGTTGTAATTAATGAGGTTTGTGCAAAGAATACTACTTATGCAGCAGCTGACGGCAAGTTCTATGACTGGATTGAATTGTATAATCCGACTGACAGCAGGATTGATTTAAGTGGGTATGGGTTATCGGACAAGGCAAAGGAGCCTTATCTATTCACTTTCCCTGAGGGAACATCAATTGGCAGTGGTGAATATTTGCTAATATTCTGTGATTCCAAGCTAACTGAATTGGATGGACAGCTTGCGGCATCCTTTGGATTATCAACAGATGGTGAAACCTTGACATTAACTGATACAAATGGACAGAAGGTTGATACGATTACATTTGGGGCTATAGAAACAGATGTTTCATATGGTCGTGTTCCAGATGGTTCAAAAAGCTTTGCTATTTTGAAAATGACTCCGAATTCACCAAATAAAAAGGAAGATATTATTGACACAGAGGTTCAAAAACCTGTATTTTCAAGGACGAGCGGATTTTATGACGACCAATTTTCACTTTCCATTTCAGTTAAAGAGGGAGTGACTATTTATTATACCCTTGATGGAAGCACTCCCACAGCAGAAAGCAATGTTTACACATCTCCTATAAACATAACTGACATATCCTCAACGAAAAATGTCTTGAGTGCAAGAACGGATATCGCTCCGTCCTCTCCGACCTCACAAGTGAGGGCGCCATATAATCCTGTTGATAAGGCGGTTGTGGTAAGAGCGATTGCAATAGATGAAAATGGAAATTCCAGCGAGGTTGTAACTGAAACATATTTTGTAGGCTATCAGAATAAGAAGTCCTATTATAAAAACCTGAAGGTTATTTCGATTGTAACTGATAGTGATAACCTTTATGATTACGAAAAAGGGATTTATGTTCTGGGCAAGGTGCATGACGATTGGAGAAACGGTCCAGAATATGACCCAACAGTTCCTGAATGGTTTATGCCTGCTAACTATACACAAAAAGGTTCTGATTGGGAGCGAGAGGCAAGTATGCAGATTTTTGATAAAGGCGGAACTCTTGCGGTTAATCAGAATGTAGGTATTCGTATTCGTGGTGGTGCAACACGCTCTCACACTCAAAAAAGCTTTAATATTTATGCAAGAAGTAAATATGGAGCATCGAAGCTAAACTTTGACTTGTTCTCTGGTGATGTTTATAGTGAGTATACAGGAAAGCAGATTACTGAATTCAATAGTTTCGTATTAAGGAATGGCGGTAATGATGCTCAATATACAAGATTTCGTGATAAATTAAATCAGTCACTTGTTTCCGACAGGAGCTTTTTGACACAGTCTATGGAGCCATGCATTGTTTTCGTTAATGGAGAATATTGGGGACATTATGAGATTACTGAAAAGATGGATGATGACTTCATAGAGGCACATTATGGTGTTGATAAAAAAGATGTATGCATGATAAAAAATCAGCAGTTGGAGGAAGGCGATACTGACGGATATGATGAGTGGGTTCATTTGCGCAAATGGATTTCATCGACTGATTTTTCAAAGGCTGAAAATTATGCAGAGCTATGTAATAAAATTGATATGCAGTCATTTATGGATTATATAAGTGCTGAAATTTACATTAACAACTATGATTGGGGCGACAATAATATGTCGATGTGGAAATCCACTAAGATTGACACAGATAACCCCTATGCAGATGGAAGATGGCGTTTTATCCTGTTTGATACAGAATACAGTGTTAATTTATATGACCAAGCAAAGCCACAGATGGATTCATTTACTCAATTTATGAAGACAAACTCCTTCCTATCAGAACTATTTGGTGCAGCAATGAAAAATGAGGGCTTCAGAGAGGATTTTGTCCGTACATTTATGGATATGGCGAACGAAAATTTTGAAGCTCAGAAGGTTTATGACCTAATTACAGAGTTATCAAATAGCTATCGTGAAACAACTATTGATACCTATAATCGCTTTTGGGCAGATTGGCCTGGAGGGTACTGGGCTGAAACACAGTATTCAAAAGAAGTACAGAGTGTAAGGAGCTTTTATAACACAAGATTTCCTTATATTACTGGTCATCTAAAGAATTTCTTTAGCCTTAAAGGAAATCTTGCTAATGTGACTGTAAAAAATAATGAATTAATGGGTGAAGTTACAATTAATACGCTTTCACCTGATATGACCAATGGTTCATGGTCTGGCAAATATTATACTGATTACCCTGTTAAATTAACAGCAAAATCAAAAGAGGGCTATCAATTTGCATATTGGGAAACCTCTAAAGGAGAAAAAATCAGTGGGGAATCTGCTGAAATTTTACTTACTTCAGATATAACAATTACTGCTGTTTATGAGGTTGCGGATACATTAAAGGGTGATGTTAATCTGGATGGAAAATTGACAGCCGATGATGTAGCTTTATTGCAAGGATATTTGCTTGGAGCTGAAGTTTTGACAGCAGAGCAGGCAAAACAGGCAGATGTATTTGAAGATGGAACACTTAATATTTTTGATTTAAAGGAATTAAAAAGAATGCTTTTAAAGCAGTAACTTAATAAAAGGACCACATTCAAGGCTTGCCTTTGATGTGGTCTTTTATTTGAAAAATTTAAAGATTTCATATATAATTTAGAGTATTACAAATTAAACATAACTAAAAGAGAGTGAAGATTAATGAACCCATTTATTTACTCATATGATAATAAGCGTTATCACACACTTAGCTTTTATAATAAAAAGAAGTTTGGGCATAAGGTTTTTAAGTCTGTTATTGACGGTGGTTTTACCTGTCCTAACCTAGATGGAACAAAAGGAATGGGTGGTTGTATCTTTTGCGATAATGGCAGCGGATATTTTACTCATAGTCCCATACTTGATGTTGAAAAACAGATTGAACTTGAAATTAAGCGTATTCAAAGTAAGTATCCAGATGCTAGAGCAATTGCGTATTTTCAGTCACACACAAACACCTATGCACCTATTGAAAAGCTTAAAGTTATTTATGAAACAGCGATTTCACAACCATATATCATAGGCTTATCAATCGGCACAAGACCTGATTGCATAAGTGATGAACTGCTAGTCTACTTACAGGATTTGTCAAGGAGAACTGCATTAACCGTTGAATTGGGCTTGCAAACTGTTCACGACGATACTGCAAGGATTATTAATAGATGCTATGAATATAAGGAATTTCTTGTAACATATTCAAAACTGAAAAGTCATGGAATAAGAGTATGCATCCATATAATAAATGGACTCCCAAATGAAACCTTTGAAATGATGTTTGAAACAGCGCAACAGGTCGGTAAGCTAAAGCCCGATGGTTTGAAAATTCAACTGCTGCACATTATAAAAGGAACAGAGATGGAGAAGATGTATTATAATGGAGAGGTTGAGCCAATGTCAAAGGAGGATTATGTAAATCTTGTAGTAAAACAGCTGGAGTATATTCCTGCTGAAACGGTTATTGAAAGAATTACTGGGGATGGTGCTAAGTCAAAGCTCATTGCACCACTTTGGAGCATGGATAAAATCTCTGTTTTAGGTGAGATTGATAAGCGACAGGCTGGTTTAAACAGCTGGCAGGGGAAGCATGTTATTCAAGAATAACGGTAAATGGACCATCGTTGAGTAACTCAACCTTCATATCAGCACCGAAAATACCCTTTTCAACTATTGGGATATACTTTTTACATTCATCAACAAAAAACTCATAAAGCTCCTCTGCGAGTTCAGGAGTACCCGCCATGATAAAGTTAGGTCTGTTACCCTTTCGGCAATCTGCATATAGGGTAAACTGAGATACAACTAAAATACTTCCGTCAACATCTTTAAGTGAAAGATTAATTTTATCGTTTTCGTCTGCAAATATTCTGAGGTTAACCATCTTTTTAACAAGGCGTATGGCGTCTTCCCTGGTATCGCCCTGTCCAACACCTAAAAGTACGAGGTAACCCTTATCAATCCTGCCGACAATCTCATTGTCTACAGAAACACTTGCTCTTTGCACTCTTTGTAAAACTATTTTCATATTAACCTCTTTCCAATTTAGTTTTATATTTTTCACTTATTATACCATATTTAATTATGTTTACACAAGCAATTTTGAATATACTGCATTGTAAAAAGGATTGTTTTGTGCTATACTTAACTGCGTTAGGGATTTAAAAAACTGTTGAAAGAAGTGAATTCATGAAGGATAGAAAAAGTAATGAAACTGACATTAGAGAAAAGGAAAATTTAGAGAGAAGGCGAGCTGAGGCGGAAGCAGCACGAATTAAAGCAGAAATAGAGAATAAAAAGCGTGAGGAATATGTTAAAAAGCTGAATGAGGAAAGATTAGCCTTATTAAAGGCAAAGCAAGGTATTACAGATGTGGATATAGAAGAAATAATAAGGGAAGAAAAGATGCCTGATGAAAAATTGACATTTAGTCAGAAGGTATCAAGTTTTATTTACCTTAATAAGTGGTGGCTTGGAATAGCTGCCTGTTGTGCAGTTGTATTCGGCATTATAGTATTTGATTTATTGACAAGGAAAAACCCCGATTTAACCATTTTACTTTTGACAGATGAAATAAGCTACTATTCAAAATCATCTGAAATATCAAAGGTTTTCGGGGAATATGTCGGAGATGTGAATGGTGATGGCAAGGTAATAGTCGATATCAATTACATGCCTATTTCTGGCAGAGATGATGAAAATCCGACTGAAGTACAGGGAGACCCGTACATGCTTAATCAACAGAAGCTTTATACTGAAATGCAAACAGGAATTGGAGTAATAGTAATTGCTGATTCAAATGCTGATGAGTATCTTGACCCAGAAAACACTCTGCTAAATTTAGACGAATTGTTTCCTGAGAATGAACATGTTAATAAGTATGGTTTTTATATAAAGGGAACTGATTTTGCTAAAAAGATATCTGATGACAATGGAATTTCAGATAATGTTTATATTGGCATAAGGGAGCCAAAGGCTGGAATGGATAATGAGAAAAGGATAAGAAAAAATTTTGATATAGCATACTCAGCATTGGAAAAGTTGATTAAAGATATGTCATAAGTTTAAAGATTTAAGTGAAATAAACATAATATTTCTAATAAATCTGTTATAAAACTCTGATAATATGTACAAATTGCCAAATTAATTTTATGTAGATTGACATGAAAAGTATATTATGCTAATATATTTTATAATAATAATTTATGTGGAGGTAATTTTTGTGAGTAAATTTTGTGAATTCTGTGGTGCCCAGATAGGAGATAACGCTGCTTCATGTCCAGTTTGTAATGCTACACCTTCAACAAACAATATAACAGCAAGTGATAATGAAACGGTAAGTAATGCTGGGGTTACTGCAACACCTGTGACAGAGAATGTTGAAAATAACAATGCAAGCACTGATACTGCTGTATCTCCGACAGCAACGGCTAATACACCAGATTCAAAAAAGATTATTACAATAGTAGTTGCAGTGTTTGCAGCACTAGTTTTCCTTTCTATTGTGGTAAGTGTTTTGGGAAGTGGTTATAAAAAGCCGCTCGACAATTTCTGTAAGGCATTTAACAAGGAAGATGCAAAATATCTTGTAAAGGCTTATCCAGAGATTTATACAGAGGAATATGATGAAGATGATATGGAAGATGACCTTAAGGATGTTTTAGAGGAACTTGAGGATAAGTATGGCAAGAATATAAAGCTAAAATATAAAGTTAATGACAAAGAAAAAATTGATAAAGATGATTTAGAGGATTTGGAAGATAACATTGAGAATTATCTTGATGAAACTGTTAAAATCAGCAGGGGATGGGAGTTAGAAGTTGAGTTTACAGTTAAGGGCAAGAAGAAGGAAAGAACTAAAGAAATTGATGTTTATGTTGTAAAAATGGATGGCAAATGGGCTATCGTAGAATTATCACCAGATACAATTTATTATAGATTTACATAATATCCATAGGTATTAAAAGATTTGCAAAATTGAACATGCTATCATCATGTTTTGGTGATAGTATGTTCAAAATAATAATATATTTTGAAAAAATGCTTGACAAATGGAATAGTATAAGTTATAATTGTTTAGTAAAAATAAAGCAGAACCCATCAGTTCTCACCGTTCGGCTAAAGTCGGAACGGTAAATACTTTCTTTATATGCCTGTATTATGGCAGGCTTATAATGTTTGTGTGTTGAGTGCTGACGGTATGTCTGTACTCATTTTTTATTATTAAAAAATAGCCGAAGTAAATTGGGGATAAATCGGTTTTTTGGAGGTGCTGACTATTAGCAACAAGGAAATGCAAATTAATGAAGATATCCGAGAGAAGGAAGTCCGTGTTATTGATGTTGATGGAGCACAGCTTGGAATAATGACTTCAGAGGCTGCGTTAAAAATCGCATATGATAAGGATCTGGATTTGGTTAAGGTTGCTCCACAGGCAAAGCCACCTGTCTGCAGAATTATGGACTATGGAAAATTCTGTTTTGAACAGGCTAAACGCGAAAAGGAAGCAAAAAAGAATCAGAAGGTTGTGGAAATAAAGGAAATTCGTATGTTTTCTACAATTGATACGAATGACTTTAATACAAAGCTTAATCATGCCAGAAAGTTTTTAGAGGCTGGCGATAAAATTAAGGTTTCTGTAAGATTTCGTAAGCGTGCTATTGCTCATCCGCATTTGGGGGCGGAGCTTTTGGATAGATTTAAGGAAGCTTGTTCAGATGTCGGCGTTGTAGAAAAGCCTGCCAAGATGGAAGGACGCAGCTTGATGCTGATAATTTCACCTAAGGCGTCCAAGTAATTTAAGGAGGAACACGAAATGGCGAAAACAAAGGTTAAAACACATTCAGGAGCGAAGAAGCGTTTTAAGCTTACAAAAAACGGCAAGGTTAAATTTATGCATACTAATAAAAGACATAGATTAACACAAAAGGCTACTAAGCGTAAGAGAATTGCTCGTGTTGCAGGAGTGGCTAGCCAGAATGATACACCAGCAATCAAAAAGCTTATTCCTTATAAATAGTAAGGTTTAATGAATATTTGTGTGAATTAATGTTTTGTAGTCAAGATTTGCACAATAGATGATTTGGAATAGAATATTATATCGGAGGTAAAAGGATATGGCTCGTGTTAAGGGAGCATTAGCAACTCGCAAGAGAAGAAAAAAGACCTTGAAGCTTGCAAAAGGCTATTGGGGTGCGAAAAGTAAGCATTTTAAAATGGCGAAACAGGCTGTTATGAAGTCTGGTAATTATGCATATATTGGTCGTAAGCAAAAGAAAAGAAATTTCAGACAGCTTTGGATTACAAGAATTTCTGCTGCTGCTAAGATGAATGGCATGAACTATTCAACATTTATGAATGGCTTGAAGAAGGCTAATATTACACTTAACCGTAAGATGCTTTCTGAAATTGCAATAAATGATCCAGCTGGCTTTTCTGAAATTGTAGAAAAAGCAAAAGCAGCACTTAATTAGTTTGTTAACACGCTCTTTTTCTCATGGGGCGTGTTTTGCTTTATCAAAATAATATAAATAAGGGATTACTATGGAAAATATTATAACATCAAAGGATAATTCAGCTATAAAACTGTATCGGAAGCTTGCTGACTCCAAAAAGGAGAGATATGAACTTGGCAAGTTTGTTCTGGAGGGTGCACGTCTGGTAGGTGATGCTGTAAATGAGGGAGCAGAGCTTTCGCATTTGCTTATCACAGAATCTACGACTGATAAATATGAGAATATTTTATCGCAGGTTGATTTGAAAAAAGTAAGGGTAATTATTATTTCAAATGAGCTTGGGATTAAAATATCTTCAACGGAAAAAACTCAGGGGATATTTGCGATATGTGATATGCCTAAAAAGTTATCCTTGTCGAAATTTTTAAACAGTGGTGGTAGGTATATAATTCTGCATAAGCTACAGGATCCGGGAAATGTCGGGATGATTATTCGTACTGCTGATGCTGTTGGAGTTAATGGTGTGGTATTATGTGAAAGTTGTGATATATTCAGTCCTAAGGTTGTCCGTTCAACTATGGGCTCTATTTTCAGAATGCCAATTTGTTGGGATATGGATATAGACGATGTGCTTTCTGTGATGGACAAGCAAGGTATTGAAACACTTGCAGCAGTTGTAGATAGTGATGCATATGATATTAAGAATTACAGCTTTAGCAAAAATTGTGCAGTTTTAATTGGCAATGAGGGTAGTGGCTTGGACTCAGATGTTATTCAAAAATGTAATACTCCTATTACAATAAAAATGAATGGGAATATAAACTCTCTTAATGCAGCTATGGCGGCTGGAATTATTATGTGGGAGCTTATGAAATAGTATTTACAACTTTCTGGTTTGGAGGACATAATGGATAATACAAAAATATGGATATGGCTACAATTGGTTTTCGGGGTGGCAAACCCAAGGGTCTGGAGTGTGCTTAATCAGTTTGATAATGTTGAGGATGCATATATAACTTTAAAATCAGGTGAGTTTAAGAATCTTACCCAAAAAGAAGCGAAATCAGTGTTGCTTACAACACTTGAAGAGGCTGAGAGTATTATTAATCATTGCGAAAGCAAGGGTTATAATATCGTTACATATGAAGATGAAAATTATCCAGATTTGTTGAAGGGAGTATATAATGCTCCGATAGTTTTATACTGCATGGGCGATATAAGTATATTGAATAAGAATATGACAATAACGGTTGTAGGTACAAGAAAGCCCTCATCTTATAGTGTTAATGTTGCTGAAAGGATATGCTCAGAGCTTTCAAGGGTAGGAATTATCCTTGTAAGTGGTTTTGCCAATGGAATTGACTCTATGGCTCATCAGGCCGCGTTGAAAAACAGTGGTATTACAGCTGCGGTTTTAGGTTGCGGATTAGATGTGGATTATCCGAAAAATAACTATAAGGCAAAAAAGATTATTGCTAGAAACGGAGTAGTCATTTCTGAATACTTTCCTGCTACTCCTCCGAATGCTCCTAATTTTCCTAAAAGAAACAGAATTTTATCAGGTCTAAGTGTTGGCACATTGATTATTGAAGCTGCAAATGGAAGTGGTTCGCTTATTACAGCTGAATGTGCTATTGAACAGGGCAGGGATGTGTTCTGTGTTCCTCCTGCAAATATATTTGACAATAGATATGCGGGTGTGATAAAATACTTGCGAGATGGTGCTATACCAACTTTTAGCCATCTTGATATTATTTATGAATATTATACGAACTTTTCTCATAAATTATTGACAGCTGATTTAACCAGCGATTACTATGAGCAAACCACTGAGTCTGTTGTTTATAAAAAGGATAAGGTGGATACTGCTGATAGGTATGTAGGAAATGGGAAAAGTGGTGATGCAGGTGCAATAAAAGAGGAAAAAAGCATTAAAAATAAAGATATTGATGTTAAGACTTCTGTAAGTCCGGTTAAAGATATTGAAAAAGTCGATGAAATTGATTATTCTGAACTTAGTGATGAACAGGTGCGTGTTATAGAAATAATCAAGAATGGGACAAAATATGCAGATGAAATATCATATCAGCTTAATATGCAAATACATGAATTATTTGCAGTGCTGACAGAGTTGGAGATAATGGGTATTGTTAAGTCTTTGCCAGGAAAAGCATATGATATAGTTAAATGAAATTAATCAATTTAATATATAAGAGACATAAATTCGGAAAATAATGTAAAGGAGAAATGAAATGCCGAAATTAGTTATAGTTGAGTCTCCGGCAAAAGCTAAGACTATAAAAAAGTTTTTGGGTACAGATTTTGAAGTTGTAGCATCAATGGGGCATATTCGAGATTTACCTAAGTCGAAGCTGGGAGTAGATGTAGAGAACAATTTTACTCCTCAATATACTGAAATGAAGGATAAGGAAGATGTAATAAAGGATTTAAAAAAGAAGGCAAAGAAATGCGATAAGATATATCTTGCAACCGACCCTGATAGAGAAGGGGAGGCTATTTCATGGCATCTTTCTCAAATACTTGGGCTTAATTTGGAGGAAAATAACAGAGTAGCATTTAATGAGATTACAAAAAATGGAATTAAAGCGGGGATGGAAAATCCACATAAAATAAATATTGACCTTGTAAATGCACAACAGGCAAGGCGAATTTTAGACAGAATTGTTGGATATAAGCTAAGCCCATTTTTATGGAAAAAGGTTAAAAGGGGTCTTTCTGCAGGACGAGTTCAATCGGTTGCAGTAAGGCTTATTGTTGATAGAGAAAATGAGATAAGTAAGTTTGTTTCACAGGAATACTGGACCATAGATGGAAAGTTTACCGCACCGCCAAGCAGGAAATACTTTTCAGCAAAGCTTATAACAATTGATGGAAACAAGGCGGAAATTACAAATAAGGAGCATGCTGACGCAATACTTGAAGGACTGGAGAATGTTGAGTTTAAGGTTACAAATGTTAAAAAGAAAGTAACCAAAAGACAACCTGCACCCCCATTTATAACCTCAACCCTTCAACAGGAGGCATCAAGGCGCTTAGGCTTTGCCTCAAAGCGTACTATGAAGGCTGCGCAGGAGCTGTATGAGGGTATTGAAATAGAGGGAATGGGAGCTGTCGGACTTATCACATATATGAGAACTGATAGTCTTAGAATTTCAGAAGAGGCAAGAAACGCAGCAAATAAGTATATAGCAAGCAGATATGGTGAGGATTATTTGCCATCTTCACCTAGAATTTTTAAGACAAAGAAAAATATTCAGGATGCTCACGAAGCTATCCGACCATCAATGCCTGAAATTGAACCTGAAAAGGTTAAATCTAGCCTTTCAAATGACCAGTATAAGCTATACAAGCTGATATGGGAAAGATTTATTGCAAGCCAGATGGCAAATGCGTTGCTTGATACGGTTTCAGTTGATATAGAGGCTGGAAATTGTGTATTTAGAGCATCGGGTCATTCCATAAAATTTGATGGTTTTACAGTACTTTATGAGGAGGCAAAGGATTCTGCCTCTGAGGAGGAAAAGGAAAATAAGATACTTCCACCGATTGAGGAGGGACAATTACTTAGGGTAAAAGGTCTGGAGGGTAATCAGCATTTCACACAGCCTCCGCCAAGATATACTGAGGCGACTCTTATAAAGGCGTTGGAGGAGAATGGAATAGGTAGACCAAGTACCTATGCTCCTACAATATCCACCATAACAGCAAGGATGTATGTTGAGCGTGATGGCAAACAGCTTAAGCCTACGGGATTGGGAATAGTAACAACTGAGCTTATGAAGGAACATTTCAAGCATATTGTTGATGCAAAATTTACAGCAAAAATGGAGTCTGATTTGGACGATGTTGAAAAGGGAACTAAGGATTGGGTTAACTCCCTGCGAGATTTCTATGAGGATTTTGAGAAAGCGCTTACTGATGCAGAGGTTGCTATGGAGGGCAAGAGAGTAAGAGTGCCTTCTGAGGAAACAGATGAAATATGTGAAGTCTGTGGTAAGAATATGGTGATAAAGATAGGTAGATTTGGGAAATTTTTGGCTTGCTCGGGGTTCCCGGAATGTACTAATACAAAGAAGATTGTACAGTCTACAAAGGGAAATTGTCCACTTTGCGGAAGTAAAATCATATTAAAGAAATCCAAAAAAGGCAGGAATTTTTATGGATGTGAGGGGTATCCGAACTGCAATTTTATGACCTGGTATGCACCAGTTGAGGATAATTGTCCGAAATGTGGTTCAACACTTTTCAAAAAGGGCGGCAAGGCTGGCAAGCTAATTTGTGAAAAGCCTGACTGTGGATATGAGAGAGGATTATAACAGATGAATACTGTTAAGGTAATCGGTGCCGGACTTGCAGGTTGTGAAGCGGCATGGCAGCTTGCCAACAATGGCATAAAAGTAGAGCTATATGAGATGAAGCCTGAAAAATATACTCCTGCACATAGCTATGATGGCTTTGCAGAATTGGTGTGCTCAAATTCCTTAAAAGCGTCAAGGGTTGATTCTGCTGCTGGTTTATTAAAGGAGGAAATGGTAAGGCTTGGTTCTCTTATCGTTCCCTGTGCAAAGGAAACAGCCGTTGAGGCTGGTGGAGCATTGGCTGTTGACAGAGAGCTTTTCTCAATGCTTGTGACAGAAAAAATAAATGCTCATCCTCTTATTAGTGTAAAACATGAGGAGGTAACAGAAATTCCTAATGGGCATGTAATAATTGCAACAGGGCCCCTTACTAGTGATGGGTTGGCTAAAAGCATTGAGAAGATATGTGGCAGTTATCTTAACTTTTTTGATGCAGCCTCACCGATAGTGTCCTTTGAGAGCATTGATATGAGCCTTGCATTTTTTGCATCAAGATATGGCAAGGGAGATGATGACTATATAAACTGTCCTATGAACAAGGAGGAATACCTTGCTTTTTATAATGAGCTGATTAATGCTGAAAGTGCGGAATTAAAGGATGTTGATAGAGAGGCTTTTAAGGTTTATGAGGGCTGTATGCCCATTGAGGTGCTTGCAAAGCGTGGTGAGGACAGTATTCGCTTTGGTCCATTAAAACCAGTTGGATTGACTGACCCACGAACAGGAAAACGCCCTTATGCTGTTGTTCAACTTCGTAAGGAAAATCGTGAGGGAACTATGTATAACCTTGTCGGATTCCAGACTAATCTTAAATTTGGTGAGCAGAAAAGGGTTTTCTCAATGATAACGGGGCTTGAAAATGCTGAATTTATTAGATATGGAGTTATGCACAGAAATTCATTTATAAACAGTCCTAAGCTACTTGAAAAAACCTATGCTATGAGGGAATTTCCTGATATCTATTTTGCAGGGCAAATCACAGGTGTTGAGGGATATTGCGAATCAGCGGCAAGCGGCATTATGGCTGGGTTAAATCTTGCAAGAAGGTTGCAAGGTAAAGCTCCTTTAATATTGCCAAGAGATACTATGATTGGTGCATTAACGGAATATATAACAAATGAATATGTAAAGGATTTTCAACCGATGGGTAGTAATATGGGGATACTTCCCGACTTACCCGAAAAGATAAGGGATAAGAAAATGAAGTATATGGCATATGCTGACAGGGCGTTGAACAGCTTGTCAGAATATTTGCAGAGTAACAGGGAGAGTTAAATTTATGAACATAATTATAGATGCATTTGGTGGCGACAATGCTCCTCTTGAGGTAATAAAGGGTAGTGCAATGGCGATTGAAAAGCTGGGAGTTGAAATGACTCTTTGCGGTAATGAGTGTGAGATAAAAAAGATTGCAGAAGAAAATGAAATAAGCCTTACGGGAATGAGATTTATCCATACGGAATCAGTAATTGATATAAATGAGGAGCCTACTGAAATTCTCAAGTCAAGATCCAATTGTTCAATGGCAGTTGGATTAAAGGATTTACAGGAGGATAAAGGAGACGCATTTGTGAGTGCGGGCAGTACAGGTGCTTTGGTTGTAGGCTCAACTTTTATTGCAAAGCGTATTAAGGGAATAAAAAGACCTGCACTTGCTCCTATATTACCCACTGCAGAGGGATATACAATGCTAATGGACGGTGGAGCGAATGTGGATTGTCGACCTGAAATGCTTGTTCAGTTTGCTATTATGGGTTCAGCGTATATGGAAAAGGTTATGGGTAAAAAAAATCCAAAGGTTGGACTTTTAAATGTTGGTGCTGAGGAGACAAAGGGCAGGGATTTGGAGATTGAGGCATATAAGTTGCTATCAAATGCTCCGATAAATTTTGGAGGAAATATTGAGGGGCGTGAAGTTCCTAGTGGTAAATTTGATGTTGTTGTATCCGATGGATTTACAGGGAACATTGCACTTAAGCTATATGAGGGAATGGGCTCATTCTTTGGGAACTCATTAAAGGATATGCTTATGAATGGCTTTACCTCAAAGCTGGCAGCATTGCTGCTTTTGAAAAAAGTTAAGGAATTTAAAAAGAAAATGGACTATTCTGAGGTTGGAGGAGCAGTGCTGATGGGTATTGCAAAGCCTGTTATAAAGGCACATGGAAGCTCCGATGCCAAAGCGTTTTATAATGCGATAAGGCAAGCTAAAAACTGCGTTGATGGAAATGTGATAAATACTATATCTGAAACATTAACAAAAATTTAGCAAAGGGAGGTTAAGCAGAGCGAATGGATGAATTTGAAAATATTATACAATACCAGTTTAAGAATAAACAGCTATTAACAGAAGCACTTTCCCACTCTTCGTATGCTAATGAAAAGAAAAAAACAAGAAACAGTAATGAAAGGCTGGAGTTTTTAGGGGATAGCGTGCTTTCAGTCATTGTGTCGCAGTATTTATTTGAGCACTTTTCACATTTGCCTGAGGGAGAATTGACTAAAATTCGTGCATCATTGGTGTGTGAGAAGTCATTATATAATTTTGCACAGCAGATAAGACTTGGTGATTTTTTGCTTTTAGGTAAGGGTGAAGAGCATACTGGAGGAAGGGAGCGCCCATCAATTCTTGCTGATGCATTTGAGGCTGTTATAGCGGCTATTTATCTTGACGGTGGACTTGAGGCTGCACGAAAGCATGTGCTCAAATTTATTCCCGATGATATAGATAAGAAAAGCCTTACTGCTTTCAGCGACTACAAAACCATTTTGCAGGAGGTTATACAAAAAAATCCTGAAGAAAAGGTTGAGTATATCCTTGCAGACCAGACAGGGCCTGACCATAATAAAGCATTTAAGGTTCAGGTTTGCCTTAATTCAAATGTTATAGGCACTGGTACTGGCAAGAGCAAAAAGGAAGCAGAGCAGATGGCTGCTAAAGAGGCTTTGGAGCTAATGGGTTATGAAACACAGTAATATTGCAATTTTCGTGCCACATGTCGGCTGTCCTAATATGTGCAGTTTTTGTAATCAGCATAGCATAAGTGGTGAGGAGGATTTGCCGACAGCAGAAAAGGTAGCACAGATTTGTGAGCAGGCAATGAGAGAGGTTGCCAATAAGGGTAATACGGAAATAGCTTTTTTTGGAGGCAGCTTTACAGCAATAGAGCGTGGATACATGCTTGAGCTTTTAAGGTCAGCATCTAAATTTGTAGGCAAGGACGGATTTAAGGGAATAAGAATTTCAACACGCCCTGATTATATTGATGAAGAGGTTCTTGAACTGCTAAAAAGTTATGGCGTTACTGCGATTGAGCTTGGAGCTCAGAGTATGATTGATGAGGTGCTTTTAGCAAATAACAGGGGGCATTGTGCTGAGGATGTTGTGAACGCATCAAGGCTTATAAAAAAGCATGGCTTTGAGTTGGGCTTACAGATGATGGTTGGCCTCTATAAGAGTACGACTGAATTTGAATATGAAACAATGAGCAAAGTTGCTGAGCTTAAGCCAGAAACTGTACGAATTTATCCTGTTGTTGTGCTTAATGGAACAAGACTTGCTGAGCTCTATAAAAAGGGTGAATACAAGCTATATAGCTTTGATGAGGTTATTAAAATCTGTGCTGATATGCTGTGTTTTTTTGAGGATATAGGAATTAAGGTTATAAGAATGGGACTTCATGCCTCTGAAACTGTTGAGTTGGGGATTGTAGCAGGTTTTTATCACCCAGCATTTAAGGAAATTGTTGAAAGCAGGATTTACAGAAATAAAATCGAGGATATAATTAATAAGAGCAGCAAGGATTGCTATAATATCTATGTAAATGCAGGCAGTATAAGTAAGGCTTTAGGGCATAAAAAAAGTAATATAGTCTATTTTAGGGAAAAGGGAATTTATGTAAGCATTAAATCGGATAGCATGCTAAAAAAATATGAGTGTAAATTAGAGGATTGGTATCAATGTATTTGAAATCATTGGAACTGCAAGGCTTTAAGTCATTTCCAGATAAAATTAAACTGAATTTTGACAAGGGTCTGACGGCAGTTGTCGGGCCAAATGGTAGCGGAAAGAGTAACATTGGTGACGCTGTAAGGTGGGTGCTTGGTGAGCAGTCAACAAAAACTCTGCGTGGGAACAAGATGGAGGATGTTATTTTTTCCGGTACTATGACAAGGAAGCCTGTTGGATATGCGTCTGTTACGCTAAATATTGATAACTCAGAACGAAGGCTTGCTGTTGATTCTGATGAGGTGGGGATTACCAGAAAGCTGTATAGAAGTGGTGAGAGCGAATACCTTATTAATGGTAAGAATGTAAGGCTGAAGGATATTAATGAGCTCTTTATGGATACGGGACTTGGACGAGATGGCTATTCGATTATTGGTCAAGGTCGTATTGCTGAAATTGTTGGCGCAAAAAGCAGTGAGCGAAGGGATATTTTTGAGGAGGCTGCTGGAATATCTAAATTCCGTTATAAAAAGGCTGAGGCAGAGCGAAAGCTGGAAAAGGCTCAGGAGAATATTGTAAGGCTTAATGATATTGTAAGTGAACTTGAGGCAAGAGTTGAGCCACTTAGAATTCAATCGGAAAAGGCTGAAAGGTTTCTTGTGCTTGCTGATAAGAAAAAAAGATTGGAAATATCTGTTTTTATAAACAGGCTTGATGGGTTAAAGACTGAAATTGAGAAAATTCAAGAGGATATCCTTATCTGCAATGTCCAGTATGAGAATATTGAAAATCAGCTTGAACAGGAAGAAGAGAAAATTCGTCAAGGCTATCGAAAAATGCAGGAAACCTCTGCTGAAATTGAAAGAATTCGTGCTAAAACCGTTGAGATTGAAAAAAAATCAATGGAGTATAGCTCGGACATAGCGGTGTTTAAAAATGATATTTTACATAGTAAGAATAATATTGATTCAATAAAATTAAAGCAAAATGACGAGCAGAACTTAGTTGTTAATACTGAAGAAAGGATAAAGGAGCAGGAGGAGCTGCTTGCAGAAATATTTGAAAATCAGCAAATGCTAGATGAACAAATAAAGGAAGTTTCTAAGAAGTTTGCTGATATTGAAACTGAAGTAGAGAATATTGGGAAATCCTTTGATAATGCTGAAAGCAGGCTTAATGCACTCTATATAAAGCAAAGTGAATATAAGGTAAATATAATTTCATCAGAGCTATCCATTAAAGAGACGGAAGAGCAGCTTGAAAGGGATAATGCCCTTAAGGGTGAGCTTCAAGAGGAATTAGCGGACTATGATAAAGAAATAACTTCGCTTAAGGAAGATATGGACAGGCTTGCAGAAATTGAACAGGAGCAGGTAAATAAAATTGATGGCTATATGTCACTTTATCAGAATAAATTGAAAAAGCTGGATGAAGAAAAGCAGAAATTTGAAGATGTAATGCTTAAGCTGAAGGAAAAACAACAAAGAGTAAAGCTGCTTATAGACCTTGAAAACAGCATGGAAGGCTTTGCTATAAGCGTTAAAGAGATAATAAGGCTTTCAAAAAGTTCATCAATAAAAGGGATACATGGAACAATAGTACAGCTTATCAGGACTGAGGATAAGTATGCAACAGCAGTTGAAACTGCTTTGGGTGGTGCATTGCAAAACATTGTTGTTGATGACGAGAGTGTTGCAAAACGCTGCATTAAGCTGTTAAAGGAAAAACAGGCAGGACGAGCAACATTTTTGCCAATAACATCTGTTAAAGGCTATCCGTTTAGTGAGGAAAACTTACGCAATGAGGCTGGATTTATAGCGATGGCGAATGAGATTATATCTACTAATTCGGTATATAATGGAATAATAAATTCATTGCTTGGAAGAATAGCAATAGCTGATAATATTGACAGTGCGACATTTATCGCTAAAAAATATGGATATAAGTTTAAGATTGTTACACTTGATGGTCAGGTAATAAATGTAGGAGGCTCGTTTACAGGAGGTTCAGCTATCCGTTCAAGTGGAATTCTTACAAGGAAAAATGATATAAATAAATTAAACGATGATATAATAGACTTGACTGCAACTCAAAGGCATTTAGAGAAGAATGTAAATAAGCTAAAAAATGATACTATAAGGCTTGCTAACTGTATTGAACAGGAAAAAGAGGAAAGAGCAAGTATAGCTGAGGATAAAATTAGATTTCAGTCTGAATATACGCGCTTAAATTCCATGAAAAAGCAAATGCAGGCTCAGCTTGAAAATACTGAAGGGCAACTGCAGGCACTGGCTGGAAGGCGTTTATGCTATATTGAGAATATCCAGAGGTTAACAGGCGAGCTTGCAGATATAGATGATGAAATAGCTACCCTTGAAAAAGAGATTTCCGCTCAACAGGGACGGCATGAGAGCTTACAGGGACAGCAAAAGGAGTATGTGGAAAAGCTATCAGAGTTGAAAATCAGGCAGATGGAGCTTTCAAAGGACAAGGAGGCCACTGAGCGTGAGATAGCAGTTTTAAAGCAGAATAAGCAGGATTTTGAAATCAGATATAAACAAGCTTTGGCTGAGATAGCCGAACAGGAAAAGCTGATTGTTGAAAAGGAAAGGCTAATTGAGGAGCGTAAGAGTCTTATAGAACAGGCTAAGCAGACTGTTTCAGATAATGCTGAAAAGCTGAATGAGCTACGAAAGCTGCATGATGAATATGAAAAGAGCATTACTGAAATAAGAAATGGTATGAAGTCTGTCAGCTATGAGCGTGAAAAGCTGTTACAGGAAAAAAGCAGATTGGATGAAAGAAAGGCATCAAAGCAAAAGGATTATGACAGTATTATCGCTCAATTGTGGGAGGAATATGAGTTATCCCGTTCTGAGGCACAGACCTTTGCCGAGAAGATAACCGATATGGTAACTGCAAGGAAGGAGCTTAATGAACTGAAGGCTGAGATTAAGGTACTTGGAAATGTCAATGTTTCAGCAATTGAGGAGTACAAAGAGGTTTCAGAAAGATATAAATTTCTCTCAGAACAGCTTGATGATGTCAAGGCGTCTAAAAGAGAGCTGGAAAAGCTTATTGCGGATTTGACGCAGGAAATGCAGCGAATTTTCCTAGATAGCTTTAATAATATCAATGAGCAGTTCAAGCGAATTTTCGTGGAGCTTTTTGGGGGAGGCAAGGCAGAGCTTGTGCTTTGTGAGCCTGAAAATGTTTTAGAATCAGGTATTGAAATTGTTGTTGCACCTCCGGGAAAGGTCATAAAAAATCTTATTTCACTTTCAGGTGGAGAACAGGCATTTGTTGCAATAGCAATTTACTTTGCAATTTTGACAGTAAGACCGGCACCGTTTTGTATACTTGATGAGATTGACGCTGCACTTGATGAGGTAAATGTGCTGAAGTACGCACAGTATCTTAAAAAATTCACTGATACAACGCAGTTTATTCTTATAACACATAGACGAGGCAGTATGGAGGTTGCAAATGTCTTATATGGTGTAACTATGCAGGAAGATGGTGTGTCAAAGCTATTGAAGCTGGAACAGGTTGATTTTTTGGAAGAAAGGTAGTATTATAATGGTGTGATTGCCATAAAGGAGTAAAAGAATTATTGGAATAAATTTATTCAGGTTGTAAAGGAGAGTTTATGGGTATATTTAATAAAATTAAACAGGGTCTACTTAAAACTAAAAACTCTATGGTTAAGAAGATAGAAAGGGTTGTAAACTCTTTCACCAAAATTGATGAAGAGCTTTTTGAACAGCTTGAGGAAACTATGATTTTAAGTGATGTTGGAGTTGAAACTTCTGTTAAGATATGTGAAGCCTTAAGAAAAAAAATTAAGGAATATGGTGTCACAGACCCTGCAGAGATAATGGGACTTTTGCAGGAGATTGTTTCTGAAATGATGGGTGATGATGTAGGAATTGATTTATCTACAACACCATCAGTTATACTTGTAATTGGAGTGAATGGTGCTGGTAAAACCACCACAATTGGTAAGATGTGTCATAACTTTAGGCAGGAGGGTAAAAAGGTTTTGGTTGCCGCAGCTGATACTTTTAGAGCAGCTGCAATTGACCAGCTTGAGGTATGGACACAGCGTGCTGGCGTGGATATAATTAAGCATGCTGAGGGCTCAGACCCTGCGGCAGTGATTTATGACGCTATTGCAGCAGCTAAGGCTAGAAAATGTGATGTTGTGGTATGCGATACTGCTGGGCGACTTCATAATAAGAAAAACCTTATGGATGAGCTTGCAAAGATAAACAGGATAATAGAAACTCAGGCTGAGGGTTGTGCAAAGGAGGTTCTTTTGGTACTTGACGCCACAACTGGGCAGAATGCTGTTAATCAAGCAAGATTGTTTAGTGAAGTTGCTAATATCACAGGAATAGTGTTAACAAAGCTTGATGGTACTGCTAAGGGTGGAATTGTTATTTCTATTAAAAATGAATTAGGAATACCTGTAAAGCTTATAGGTGTCGGAGAACAGATTGATGATTTACAGCCATTTGATTCAAAAAGCTTTGTAACAGCATTGTTTGAGAAATCAGATTCTGGTGAGGAAGTAGAAGATGAGTAATAAAATTGTACTTGCGTCAAATAATAATCATAAATTGCGTGAAATATCGGAAATACTTGAGCCATTGGGTTTTACCGTTATTTCACAGTTACAGGCTGGGATATCGCTTGAGGTTGATGAAATAGGAACGACCTTTGAGGAGAATGCTGCATTGAAGGCAAGGGCGATATATCAGATTTACAAAACTGCTGTCATTGCTGATGATAGTGGGCTTGAAGTGGATTATTTGAATAAGGCTCCCGGCGTCTATTCAAGCAGATATGCTGGTGAGAATGCTACTGACAAGGAAAAATGTGAAAAGCTGTTGAGTGAGCTTGAGGGTGTTCCAATGGAAAAGCGAACAGCTCGTTTTGTGAGTGTAATTTGTTATATTGATAAGGATGGAAAAGAGCATATTGTTCGTGGTGAATGTGAGGGATATATAGGCTTTGAGCCTCGTGGAGAGAACGGTTTTGGATATGACCCAATTTTTATGTATGGAGATAAGTCATTTGCTGAAATTTCAGCGGAAGAAAAAAATTCAGTCAGTCACAGAGCAAATGCTATGAGAAAGTTTGTTAAATTGATTGGGGAATAAAAAAACCTTTTTAAATTTATACAATTAAAGGAGAATTTATGTTAACAAGTAAACAAAGAGCTAAATTAAAAGGTATTGCAAGTACAACTGATACTATTTTTCAAATAGGCAAGGGAGGTATTCAAGATACGCTGATAAAACAGGTTGATGATGCTATAAGGGTGCGTGAGCTAGTAAAGATAAAGGTGCTTGAGAATTCAAGCTATAACGCAAAGCAGGCCGCTGAGGAATTGGCAGAGAAAACAGGTTCTGAGGTGGTACAGGTTATTGGAAACAAGCTTGTGCTTTACAGAAAAAATATAAAGGAGCCTGTAATAGAACTATAATGAAAAAAATAGGAATTTTTGGAGGCAGCTTTAATCCAATACACAATGGGCATATTCATCTTGCAAAGGTTGTAAAGGATGAATTATGCCTTGATAAGGTAATCTTTGTTCCGTCAAATAATCCGCCGCATAAGGATGACGATGAATTTGAAAGCAATGAGGACAGGCTTGAGATGTGCAGGCTTGCAATAGCAGATTCTGATGGCTTTGAGGTTAATGATTTTGAGCTTCAAAGGGAGGATGTAAGCTATACTGTTTACACAATAAGGCATTTTAAGGAGGCTTATCCTGATGATAAGCTATACCTTCTTTTGGGAAGCGATATGCTACTTAGCTTTGATACATGGTTTAGATTTGATGATATATTGAAAAATACTGCACTTGCTGTTGTTTCCCGTAAGAAGGATGATATGAAGAGGCTTTATGAAAAGGCAGAGGTTTTATCAGCCTTTGGTGAGATAAATGTTCTTAATGCAAGACCAGTTGAATTATCATCTACTGAAATTAGAAAAAAAATAAGAAATAATGAAGAATATTCTTGCTATTTAGAAAAAAAAGTTGTAAAATATATTAGGTTGAACAACTTGTATTCTGATGGTACTAATAAATAGAAGGAATGCGGGTTTTACGATTAAATTATTTTCAGAGGTGGTTTTTTGGAAATAGACACAAAAAAGCTAAAGGCTTTTCTTAAACAAAGATTATCGGAAAAAAGGTATATACATTCCCTTAATGTTGCATTAGAATGTGTGAAATTAGCTGAAGCTTATGGCGAGGATACTAAGAAGGCATATTTTGCAGGACTAATGCACGATGTGTGTAAGGAGTTATCATTTGATGAACAGCATAAGCTGCTTGAAAACAGTCAGTTTAAAATTGATGATATCGAGCGTGCATCAAAACCTTTATGGCATGCGATTGCGGGTGCTGTTTATGTAAGGGATGAATTGGGTGTTACGGATAGCGAGATACTTAATGCAATCAGATTTCATACCACTGGTCGTGCTGGTATGTCAAGATTTGAGGAGATAGTTTATCTTGCTGATTTGATTTCGATAGATAGGGATTATAAGGATTTAGGGAAAATGAGAAGGCTTGCATATTCGGATATAAGTGAAGCAATGCGTGAAGCGATAGCTTATTCAATCCACAGTGTTATTAAAAAAAATGTTTATTTGCCACGACATACAGTTGAAGCTTATAACAGCTATTTATATGCAATGGGAAAATAACATTTAGTTTGAATTAAGGAGAAAGCAAAATGGCAAATGAAAAAAAGAAAAGAAAAAAAAAGCGTAGGAAAATGAACACTAAGGAAAGAATTATTTCCGCTGTTGTAATTACATTAGGAGTGGTTTGTGTTGGATTAATGGGATTTCAGCTGCTTATGGACTGGAAACCACTTGATGATTTGGGTCCGTACTCCAATGATGGTTTGTTTGCAAATCCTAACAGTGAATCAGCAACTTTGGATAAGAATAAAAATGAAGATACTGTAAATGCTGAATATGTCAATATTCTTTGTTTAGGCTTTGATGAGGATGAAATCAGAACAGATGTAATCATGTTGGTTTCTTTAAATAAGAAAACAAGTGAAATGAATATTTTACAAATTCCGAGAGATACTTATATTCCTAATTTGGGAAGTACAGAAAAGATAAATTCTGCTTATACTGCTGCTGGGGATAAATCAGGAATTCAGAATGTGGTTACGACTATCAATAAACAGTTCCAACTTCCTGTTCACTACTATGCGGCAATTGGCTGTGATGACATTGTTGAGATAGTTGACAAGGTAGGGGGAGTTCCTATTGATATCCCCGAACAAATAATTTATGAGGGTGGTAAGGTTATCAATCCAGGACCACAGGTTCTGACAGGAGAACAGGCTGAATGGTTTGTAAGATATAGAAAAGTATATGCACAAGGCGATTTAGGCCGTATGAAGACTCAAAGAATATTCCTAGCAGCTTGTATGGCGAAGGCTAAGGATTTAGGCTTGTCAGAGGTAGTATCGCTTATTCCGACAGTTGCAAACAATGTAAGTACAGATATGTCGATAGCTGAGATGAAGGAAATGGCAGGTATTGTTTTGAATTTTGATTTGAATAAATGTACATTTTATATGCTACCTGGTGAGGGTAATGTTACAACTGACAGAGGCCAATCAGTTTATAGCGCACATAAGCAAGAGGTTGCTGATTTGTTGAATGAGAAGTTCAGACCTAATGGACAGTATATTGATGCAGCCGATTTAGAAGTTTATGAGTTGCGTAATACTACGGATTACTTTGATGATGACACAAGCACCTTTGGCGATATAATTAATGGAAATTTACCGGATGTTCCAAGAGATTATAGTAGAGCACCTGAATATAATTAAAAAATAAATAGGAGGCGTTTATGACACAAAAGGAAGTAATAACGAGGATTGTAAAGACTCTTGATTCAAAAAAAGCTGAGGATATACAGATAATCGGAATAAAGGATTTGACAATAATAGCTGATTATTTTATAATTGCAAATGGTACAAGTACAACACATACCAAAACATTGGCAGATGAGGTTGAGCATCAGCTTTCAAAGGCAGGCGTTAATCCAACCAGAGTTGAAGGCTATAATGGTGCAAGCTGGATAGTGCTTGATTACTCTGATATTATTGTCCATATCTTTTATAAGGAAACAAGGGATTTCTACAAGCTTGAAAGATTATGGTCCGATGGTGAGTATCTTGATGTTAATGAATTCTTGGGAGAAGAATAAGAAGGAGTCGAAATAAATGAATAAATATGATTTCAGTTCGATTGAAAGGAAATGGCAGAAGTATTGGGATGAGAACAAGACATTCTCAGCAACAAATGATTACACAAAACCAAAGTTTTATGCGTTGGTTGAGTTCCCATACCCATCTGGTCAGGGGTTGCATATAGGACATCCTCGTCCATATACTGCAATGGATATTGTTTCTAGGAAAAGGCGTATGGAGGGATATAATGTTCTTTTTCCTATGGGATGGGATGCATTTGGCTTGCCAACTGAAAATTATGCGATAAAGAATAAGATTCACCCTGCAATCGTTACTGAAAACAATATTAAGCGATTTAAGGAGCAGTTAAAGGCATTAGGCTTGTCCTTTGACTGGGATAGGGAAATTGATACAACTGATCCTGAATATTTTAAATGGACACAGTGGATTTTCTTGCAGATGTTCAAGAAGGACCTTGCATATAAAAAGGAAATGGCTGTAAACTGGTGTACATCATGTAAGGTTGTTTTGGCAAATGAGGAAGTTGTAGGTGGAGTATGTGAACGCTGTGGCGGTGAAGTTGTACGCAAGGTTAAGTCACAGTGGATGCTAAAAATTACTGAATATGCACAGCGTTTGCTTGATGATTTGTCAGAAGTGGATTATCTTGAAAAGATTAAAGCTACACAGACAAACTGGATTGGTCGTTCAACAGGAGCTGAGGTTGATTTTATAACAACTACTGGAGATGTGTTGAAGATTTATACAACAAGACCAGATACTCTATTTGGTGCTACTTATATGGTAATTTCTCCTGAGCATCCTTTGATTGAAAAATGGGCTGATAAGCTTTCAAATATTGATGAAATTAGGGATTATCAGGAGAAGGCAGCACATAAATCCGACTTTGAGCGTACTGAAATGGCGAAAGAAAAAACAGGTGTTGAACTAAAGGGTGTAAAGGCGGTTAACCCTGTTAACAATATGGCAATACCAATTTTTATATCGGATTATGTACTTATGTCATATGGAACCGGTGCAATTATGGCTGTACCTGCACATGATACTCGTGACTACGATTTTGCAAAGGCATTTAATTTGCCTATCGTTGAGGTTGTAAAGGGCGGAAACATTGAGGTTGAAGCATTTACAGACTGTGAAACAGGTGTTATGGTTAACAGTGGATTTCTCAACGGTTTATCAGTTGAGGAAGCACAGGAGAAAATTAAAAAATGGCTTGAGGAAAACAATAAGGGTGTTCGCAAGGTAAATTACAAGCTTCGTGACTGGGTTTTCTCACGCCAGCGTTATTGGGGAGAGCCTATTCCTATTGTTCATTGTGAAAAATGTGGATATGTTGCGTTGCCAGAAAGTGAATTGCCATTGAAATTGCCTGAGGTTGAAAGCTATATGCCTACTGATAATGGTGAAAGTCCATTGTCAACGCTTGAGAGCTTTATAAATACAACTTGTCCTGCTTGCGGAGGTCCGGCTAAGCGTGAAACAGATACAATGCCACAGTGGGCTGGTTCATCATGGTATTATTTAAGATATTGTGATCCACATAATAAGGAGGCATTAGCTTCAAAAGAGGCACTAAATTATTGGATGCCTGTTGACTGGTATAATGGAGGAATGGAGCATACAACTCTTCATTTACTTTATTCACGTTTTTGGCATAAGTTCTTGTATGATATTGATGTTACATCACAAAAAGAGCCATACATGAAGAGAACAAGTCATGGAATGATTTTAGGTGAAGATGGACAGAAGATGTCAAAATCAAGAGGAAATGTAATTAATCCGGATGATGTTATTAAGGTTTACGGCGCTGATACATTGCGTTTATACGAAATGTTTATTGGTGACTTTGAAAAGACAGCTCCTTGGAGTACATCGAGCATAAAGGGATGTAAGAGGTTCTTGGACAGAGTCTGGGCATTACAGGATTGCCTGATTGATGGCGATGATTATCGTGAAGAGCTAAGGACAAATTTCCATAAGGCTATTAAAAAGGTATCTGAAGATATAGAAAGCTTAAAATTTAATACCGCTATTGCTACAATGATGGCATTGGTAAATGATATTTATGTAGTTGGAACAATTAACAAAAAAGAATATAGAGATTTGTTGATAATGCTTAATCCATTTGCACCACATATAACTGAGGAATTGTATGAAATTGTAGGCTATGATGGTGTGTTAAATCAGCAGTCATGGGTAAAATATGATGAGGCATTCTGCGTTGATGACACTGTTGAGATTGTAATCCAGATAAATGGCAAGGTAAAGGATAGGATTATGGTTAATAAGGATTTAAATCAGGATGAGGTTTTGGAAGTTGCCAAAAAAGCACCTAAGATTGCAGAGGCATTAGATGGGAAAAGTATTATAAAACAAATATATGTACCAAATAAGCTGGTTAATTTTGTAGCAAGATGACAAAGTTTTAATAAAGTCTTGACAATGTAGAAGCTGTGTGATAATATAATATATATGTTATGAAAATGCATTGCTCAAATAAGTTCAAGATGTTGATAACTGGCGTTTAAGCTATTTGCTTTAACGTTTAAGTATAAAAACCTCTGTCTTAGTGGCAAAGGGAGGGAAATAAGTGGCAGAAGTTCGTGTAGGAAAAAATGAAAGTTTGGATACAGCTCTTAAGAGATTTAAGAGATCTTGTGCGAAGGACGGCGTAATTGCTGAAGTTCGTAAAAGAGAACATTACGAAAAGCCTTCAGTAAGACGTAAGAAAAAATCTGAGGCAGCTCGTAAGCGTAAATATTAATAATAATTTGTCCGTGATTATTGGACATATGGGCATATTAAGTGCCGTTATGAAAAGAAAAGGTAAAGGCGAGCATTGTGCTCGCTTTTTATTTACATTTAGTTTTCAATTAAATAAGGAGATTAATATGCTTTTTAAGGCAAATATAGCGTTGAAATCTGTTTTGGATATTACGCCTGAATTGTTGGAGGGTAATGGGATTAAAGGGCTGATACTGGATTTGGATAATACCCTTACAACACATGATAATCCGAAACCAGCTGATGGAGTGCTGGAGTGGATTGATACGATGAAAAGGGCTGGAATCAAGCTGATGATTGTATCGAATAATCATGATTATAGAGTTAAGCCATTTGCGGATATGTTGGGATTACAGTTTGTTTCAGAGGGGCGCAAACCGCTTTCAAAGGGTATTAATGAGGCACAAATACGAATGAATATTCCTTTTTCACAGCTTGCTGTTGTAGGTGACCAGCTTTTTACGGATATACTTGGAGCAAATCTTAAAAGGATAAAAAGTATTTATGTTAAACCAATTGAATATGAAGAAGCTACATTTTTTAAAATAAAAAGGAAAGCAGAGAAATTATTTTTACCCAAAGATTTATAGGCATTACTTATAACACATGGAGGGCAATATAATGAAGGCATCAAAAAAAGTGTTGGTAATTCATGGACCGAATTTAAATTTATTAGGCGAGCGTGAACCAGGAGTTTACGGTGATCAGAGCTTTGAGAATGTAAATAAATCTATAATAGAAAAGGCTGAAAAGTTGAATGTTGAATGTGAAATATTTCAGTCCAATCATGAGGGAGAAATAATTGACAAGCTACATTCTGCAAGACATATTTTTGATGGTATAGTAATTAATGCAGGTGCATATACTCATTATAGTTATGCAATTAGAGATGCTATTTCTGCTATAAAAATACCATGTATTGAGGTGCATATTAGTAATGTTTTTGCAAGAGAAGAATTTAGGTCTAAATCAGTAATAGCACCTGTATGTATTGGTAGTATTTGTGGGTTTGGCATAGAAAGCTATATACTTGCATTGCAGGTATTAAGTAACAGGTGATAAAATGTATAGAATAGAAGAGATGTTTAATAAACTGCCTTATGAAGTTGATTGTGCACTAATTACATCTGATAAAAACCGTCAATACTTTACAGGGCTGAAGTCTTCAGCGGGAACATTACTATGCTTTCGTGAAAAGTCGTATCTTATTATTGATTTCAGATATATAGAAAAGGCAAAAGCTACGGTAAAAAGCTATGAGGTTATTGAGCAGGATAGCATATTTAAACAGATAGAGAATTTAATAAAAAAGCATGGTGCTAAGAGAATTGCTGTTGAAGCAGATAAAATGACTATAAGCGAGCTAAACTCATATAGTACAAAACTGAGTGAATGTGAGTTTGATACTTCTGATAGCCTGAGTAAAGTAATTTCCAGAATGAGAATGGTAAAGGACAAGCACGAAATTGAAAAGATTTCACAAGCGCAGGAAATTGCTGAAAAAGCATTTGAGCATATACTTGATTTTATAAAAGTAGGTCGTACTGAGCGTGAAATAGAGCTTGAGCTTAATTGGGCCATGCTGAAAAATGGTGCTGAGGCAATTTCATTTGATTCAATTGTACTTTCAGGTAAGAATACCTCTATGCCGCATGGAGTTCCATCTAATAAAAGGGTGGAGTCGGGGGATTTCGTACTGATGGATTTTGGAGCAGTAATTGATGGCTACCATAGCGATATGACAAGGACTGTTTGTGTGGGTAAGCCAACTGCTGAAATGATAAATGTGTATTCCATAGTTTTAAGCGCACAGGAAAATGCTATTAAATCAGCACGAGCAGGTATAAGAGGCAAGGACTTGGACAGGTCTGCAAGAAAGATAATTGAGGATGTAGGCTATGGCAGTGCATTTGGGCATTCGCTGGGGCATGGAGTGGGACTTGATATTCATGAAATGCCGACTGCCTCACAAATGTCAGAAACTATACTTGAAAAGAACATGCTTGTAACAATTGAACCAGGAATATATTTGCCTGAAAAATTTGGTGTTAGAATTGAAGATTTGGTAGTAATAAAAGAAGATTTTTGTATAAATCTCAACAAAACATCAAAAAAAATGATTTGTATATAATTATTTTGCGTTTAGGTCTTGCAATATATTAAGATTTATTGTAAAATGTAAAAAGTGATAGTAATGTGTGTGCTAAATTCTAGCAGTTATATTGCAATTATTTTATAGCATTATTTGGAGGTATTTATAATGATTTCAGCTGGCGATTTTCGTAATGGTATTACTTTTGAAATGGATGGTAATGTAGTTCAGGTAATTGAGTTCCAACATGTAAAGCCAGGTAAGGGTGCAGCATTTGTTAGAACTAAGATTAAGAATGTAATAAGTGGTTCTGTAACTGAAAAAACATTCAGTCCGACTGACAAATTCCCTACAGCTTTTGTAGAGAGAAAAGATATGCAATATCTTTATAGTGATGGTGATTTGTACTATTTTATGGATAATGAATCTTATGAGCAAATTCCAATAAATAAGAGTATTTTAGGTGATAACTTTGCATTTGTAAAAGAAAATATGGAGGTAAAGGTTTTATCCTATAAGGGAAATGTATTTGGTGTTGAGCCTCCAAACTTTGTTGAGCTTGAGGTTATTGCAACTGATCCGGGCTTTAAGGGAGATACAGCTACAAATACTACAAAACCTGCAACAGTTGAAACAGGAGCTGAAGTAAAGGTTCCATTGTTTATTGAAATTGGAGATAGAATTAAGATTGACACAAGAACAGGTGAATATATGGAGCGTGCATAAAATTCAGTATTGTACGCAAAATTAAGATGTGTATACGAGATTTTAATATCGCGTAAAAAAATTAAGAGGAGGGGTTTAAATGAAACTTGGCGAAAAGGTGTCCTATTTACAAGGAATGGTAGATGGTCTTGATATTGACGGCTCTACAAAAGAGGGTAAGACATTGATTCAGATGGTTAGTGTATTGCAGGAAATGGTGCTTTATATTGATGACTTGCAAACCCAGATAGATGAATTAACTGAGCTTACAGATATTCTTGATGCTGACTTAGGAGATGTGGAAGAAGTTCTTTTTGATTGTTGTGACGATGACGATGAATGTGATTGTTGTTGTTGCGATGATGACGATTATGAGGATTTTAATGAAGATGAGCTTTACGAGGTAACCTGTCCTACTTGTGAAGATGTTATTTTACTTGATGAAGAAATGCTTGAAGAGGGCTCAATGGATTGTCCAAATTGTGGTGAGTCACTTGAATTTGATTTTGATGAGATAGAATTAAATGATATAAATTCTGATGAAGATAAGGAATAATATCAGTATGAATTAAAATATAATATTTAAGTTTCAGGGCGGAGTGAAAGTCTCCACCGGTGGTAATAGCGAAAGCTGAGTCCACGAGTGCGGTAACGCATTGACTTTGGTGAAATCCCAAGACCGACGGTATAGTCCGGATGGAAGAAACTAAATTGTACTAGGTGAAAAATATTTCATTTGGTATATTTACGCCCATAGTTTTACTATGGGCTTTTGTTTTTCATTCATAATATATCATATATCGGTGTTGGATTTTATAATAATTTTTTTGGAGGTTATATTATGGAAAACACAATTGCACAAAAGAGTAAAGGACATTTATCAGTTCGGAATATGTGCATTATAGCTGCACTTTCAGCATTAGCGGCAGTAGTAATGCTGTTTGAGATACCATTATGGTTTGCACCTAGCTTTTATGAAATTGATTTAAGTGAAGTTATAGTGCTTATTGGTGCATTTTCATTGGGTCCTATTGCTGGGATTGTTATTGAGGCATTAAAGGTTGTAATAAACACATTGTTTAATGGAACGACTACAGGATACATAGGGGAGTTATCTAATTTTGTTGTAGGCTGTACATTCATTTTACCTGCATCAATAATTTATCACTTAAAGAAGACAAGAAAGACTGCATTAATTGGGTTGATAATAGGTACTATTACATTGACCGTTGTAGGAAGCCTTATGAATTACTATGTTTTGCTTCCTGTATATTCAAGGTTCTATGGGGCACCAATTGAGGCATTTATTGAGAAGGGAACAGAAAAAAACCGTTTAATAAAGGATTTAAAGAGTTTTGTATTACTCGCAACAGCACCATTTAATTTTGTAAAGGGTATTCTTTCATCTGCAATAACCTTTTTAATATATAAAAAAATAAGTGTGATTTTGCATAAGGATTAGAAAAAACAGAAATCCCTGTATCTTTTTGATACAGGGATATTTTTAAATATAATTGTTTAGTCCTTGAATACAGCACCCCTTGCACCACTTGTAACTAGGCTTGCATAACGCTTTAGATAGCCTTTAAGCTCCTTTTTAAGTGGAACAAAATCTGCACGTCTTTTTTCTAGTTCAGCTTCATCAACAAGAACATCAATTCTTTTGTTAGGGATATCGATACTGATTATATCGCCGTCTTTGATAAGACCAATATTTCCACCCTCAGCAGCTTCAGGTGAAACATGCCCAATTGCAGCACCCCTTGTAGCACCGCTAAAGCGACCATCTGTTATAAGAGCAACAGTTTTATCGAGTCCCATACCAGCAAGTGTAGCGGTAGGCATAAGCATTTCACGCATACCAGGACCACCTTTAGGACCTTCATATCTGATTACAACAACATCTCCATCAACAATTTTGCCGTTTAAGATTGCTGATAAAGCAGCCTCTTCGCCATCAAAAACCTTTGCAGCTCCTTTATGCACCATCATTTCAGGAGCAACAGCACCTTGCTTTACAACAGCGCCATCAACAGCGATATTCCCTCTTAAAATAGCGATTCCGCCATCCTTACGAATAGGATTGTCCAATGTATGAATAACAGTTCCATCAGGTTCTGGAGCATTTATAAGTCGTTCTGCCTGTGTTCCAGTAACAGTGATTGTATCTGTGTTTATAAGATTAGCTTTAGATAATTCCTTCATTACAGCTTGTATTCCACCATAAAAATCGAAATCTTCAATAAACATTTCTCCTGCTGGATTTAGTTTGCAAAGTTGAGGAGTAGTTCTGGAAATTTCATCAATTTTGTCAAGGTTAATATCGCATTTTGCCTCATGTGCAACTGCTGTAAGATGTAAAACAGTATTAGTTGAACAGCCCAATGCATTTTCAACTCTCAATGCATTTTCAATACCTTTTTCAGTGATAATATCACGAGGTTTTATATCCTTTTTTACAATTTCAATAATTTTTTCACCAGACATTTTTGCAAGACGAATTCTTTCGCTTGATGTAGCAAGAGCAGTTCCTGCTCTAGGTAGCGCAAGACCGATTGCTTCTGTAATACAGTTCATGGAGTTTGCAGTAAACATTCCAGAGCATGAGCCACAGCTAGGGCAAGAGTTATTTTCATATTCTAGAAGTTGTTCATCATCGATATTTCCTCTTGCGTGTGCGCCGACTGCCTCAAAAACATCATTCAAGCTAACTCTTTTGTTGCCAACTCTGCCAGCCTCCATAGGACCACCGCTTACGAAAATACTAGGTATATTAAGCCTGCAGGCTGCCATTAGCATACCTGGAACAATTTTATCACAGTTAGGGATAAAAACAATTCCATCAAGCGGATGAGCAGTAAGCATTACTTCAATACTATCAGCAATCAGTTCTCTTGAACAGAGTGAATAACGCATGCCGTCATGGTTCATTGCAATACCATCACATACACCTATTGTAAAGAATTCAAAAGGAACTCCACCCGCATTTCTTATACCATCCTTAACAGCCTGTCCAATTTCGTGGAGGTGCTTATGACCTGGTACATAGTCGCTTGCAGCATTTACAACAGCGATAAAAGGCTTTTTCATTTCGCTATCAGTAACACCCAGTGCTTTGAGCAATGAACGATGAGGGGCTCTTTCAGGACCACTTTTTATTAAATCACTTCTCATGTTAAATCCTCCTAAATTATGGATTACCAATATGTTAAATGCTAATTTGCTTGACCTAGAAATGCAGCACCGATAATTCCTGCGTCATTTCCAAGACTTGCGATAACAATTTCTGTATTCTTTTCTGAGTTTTTAGAATAAATTTCTTTAGCAACCAATTCCTTTACAGGTAGAAGCAATGTATCGCCTTCATTGCATACTCCTCCACCAATGCAGAGGATATCAGGTTGGAAGATGTTTATAACATTTGTAATACCACAAGCAAGGTATTTAATGAATTTGTTTACAACCTCTATTGCAGTCTTATCCCCAGCTCTCATGCCGTCAAATGAAGTTTTAGCAGAAACCTTTCCGTTTCTCTCATTAGCATATTTCCACATAATAGTGTCCTTCTCCTTTTCCATTGCCTCTTTAGTCATGCGGATAAGTCCTGTTGCAGATGAAAACACCTCAAAACAGCCCTTTCTACCACATGAACATTGAGGACCATCAACGGAAATAACAGTATGGCCAATTTCAGCCCCAGCAGAATTAGAGCCGGAATAAATTTTACCATCAATAATAATTCCTCCGCCGACACCTGTTCCAAGAGTAATACATACTGCATTATTAGCACCCTTAGCAGAACCAGCAACAAACTCACCATAAGCAGCAGCGTTTGCATCGTTCTCAATGAAAACAGGCTTTTTGATATGCTTTTGTATGTATTTTACCATAGGTGTATTTAAAAAGCCTAAGTTATTTGAATATTCGATAACACCAGTTTTATTGTTAGCTATTCCAGGAGTACCCACTCCAATCCATTCAATATCATCAACAGTTAAATCAGCATTTTTTATTGCATTAAGAGCAACCATTGCCATATCGTCAGCAATTTCAGTATCAGGTCTTGGGCAGTTTGTTTTAGTACTTGCCTTTGATATTATTTCATAATTTTCATTTAAGACTCCAGCAACAATATTTGTTCCGCCCAAATCAATACCAACATAATACTTCATAATAAATCCTCCGTAAAATAATTTTTTATATTTAATGTGCCTTAGATTTCTATACCTGTATAAATAATATCTGCGTTACCAATAATTTCATACTCCCCGAATTCAGCGGGAATAAAGATACTATCTCCTTTTTTGAATTGGATAGAATTTCTGTTTTCGGCAAGTCCATTCAAAGTTCCTTCGCCATCAAGTACAAGGATGCTGTTAAATGAGTTTTTATCTGCATTAAGTAAGGCCTTGCTTTTTAATTTAATATTATATGTTGTAAAATATTCACATTCAGAAAGTAGCCTTATATTATATCCATCATGTTTTACAATGGGAATTTCAAGGTATTTTCTTGCAGGGCATAAATCAGTAACCTCAACAGCCTTATCAATATGCAATTCTCTTGGCTTGCCGTCATTTCCGACTCGTCCATAGTCATAAATTCTATATGTTGTGTTAGAATTTTGCTGTATTTCGGCAATAAGAATACCTTTACCTATTGCATGCAGGGTACCAGCCTCAATAAAAAACACATCGCCTTTTTTTACATTTACTTTATTTACAACCTCAAGCAGAGTGTCATTTTTGATATGTTCTATAAATTTATCCTTAGTGATATTTTCCTTAAATCCATAGAGCAGACTTGCTCCCTCATCGCAATCCACGATATACCACATTTCAGTTTTGCCGTATTCACCCTCAACTCTCAATGCATAGTCATTATCAGGATGAACCTGAACTGAAAGATTGTCTTTAGCATCAATTAGCTTTATAAGAATGGGGAAACTATTAAATTTATCGCAGGCGCTTCCAAGTACTTGCTTTCCTACCTTTTCGATATATTCTGCTAATGTTAAGCCAGCATACTCACCATTTTCAATAATTGAATTACCGTCCTTATGGCAGGCTAATTCCCAGCTTTCAGCTATTTTATCATAATTGCATTTTTTGTTATATTCGTCACGGAGTCTAGTTCCGCCCCAAATATAATCCTTAAATTCAGGTATTAGCTTTAACGCTTCCAAGAAAGCACCTCCAAATCTAATTTTACACTTTAAAGACATTATTATTATATCAAAATAATTTATGAAAATCAATCATTATGTCATGAAAGTTTCAACATTAATCATAACCTTGTGTTATGAGTTTAATTTTAAAAGTAAATAAAATTAAACAACACTCAAACCATCAGGTTTGGGTGTTGTTTCCCTGTGTATATTTTTATTGTTATCCCTCAACCTGTTTTCCGAGAAACTGAACGGATGCCTGAATCAAGCTAATTTGTAACTCAGTAGCTGTTTTAGTATTATCATCTGGCTCCATAAAAGCAACAGCGCCTATAATATCACCTGAAGAAATAATAGGTTGACATGCAATAGCAGCCTTATCAATTCCTTCAACAGGTATGAATCTAGAATCATTTTCTCCAGTAGCATAATGTTGTTTACGGTTTGACATTAGGTCCTCAAGCTGTGCTGATGCACGGCGCTCAATATATTCCTTTCTTTGTAAACCAGCAACTGCTACAACATGGTCTCTATCAAAAACTACAACAGGACAACCAGCTAACTTATACATAATATCTGCAACTTGAGTTGCATTATCAGACATTTCATTAATAGCGGAATATTTTTTAAAAATAACCTCTCCATCGTTACTTGTGTAAATTTCAAGAGGGTCACCTTCACGAATTCGCATAGTTCGTCTTATTTCTTTTGGAATAACTACGCGTCCAAGATCGTCAATTCTTCTTACAATTCCAGTAGCTTTCATTAATATTACCTCCAAAATACATTGATTATAAATAGAAAATAGATTATAATAGATGACTTTACACGGTAGACAACATAATTTTTAAAGTATAAGCAGGGTTGCTTTTCTATTGTTTGCCTTTATGAGCGAATTATACATAAATTTTATATTTTGGCTATAAAATTTACAATGTAAGATTTGGAGAAAAAATAAGAAATTTAGTTCTCAACATATAAAATAGGATACAGGCTATCATATGGCTTTACGGCTTCTGGAAAGGTATTTGCATATGTAATTATTTCGTCAAGCAGTTCATTTTTTAAAAAGGCAACGAGGTTACTTAACGGCTGATTAAACATTTCCTTGCATATGGGGGAGATGGTTATAACTCTTTTTCCGCAAAGGTTCATAATTCTGAAAGGCCATATTTTGCAGTCAAATGGCTTTTCATCACCAAGCATACAGCCCTTATCATGGTCAAGTACGGGGCAGTAAAAAAGTTCATTCTTGTTTAATTCTTTTATTTTAAAGCTATAGGAATTATCTTTTTTTATGATTTTGATATCGGGGTTGATGGTAAACATGTGCTCTACATTGGTACGGGTAAGTATGGGAGTTTCCCAGACATCATATCGGTCAAAGGCACAGCAAACCTTACATTCAGCACAAGTTTTATTATCAAGTATTTTCTTCAGCATAAATTATCAGTCCAATCTTAAATAATATTAT
>JAAYPV010000033.1 GCA_012519635.1 Clostridiales bacterium | reverse complement strand
CGGCTTGGTGAGTTGGGAAAGGTCCTTGCAGCAATATGTATCGGTGTGTGCATAGTGGTTTTCCTTGCTGGAGTTATTCGTGGAGAGCCTGTTTTTGATATGCTTTTAACCGGGATCACAATTGCAATTGCTGCAATTCCAGAGGGATTGCCTGCAACGGTTACAATTTCTCTTGCATTAGCAGTAAACAGAATGCTCAAGCAGAAGGCACTTGTAAACAAGCTGCACTCTGTTGAAACACTTGGCTGTACTTCAGTAATATGTTCTGATAAAACGGGTACGATTACGGAAAATAGAATGACAGTAAAAAGTATCTTTGCCAATATGCAGATCTTTGATGTTACGGGTACAGGCTATCGTATAACGGGAGAGATTTTATATAATGGCAGCAATATAAATCCTAAAAGCAATACTGCTTTAATGGAGGCATTAAAATGCTTTGTGATTTGCAATAATGCAAGTATTTCCACTGATTCACAGATAAATTTTCGCAAAAGGGGCAGTATAGAATCAAGTGGCGAATGGTCTATTTCAGGAGACCCTACGGAGGTTGCACTGCTTGTTGCGGCGGCAAAGGGGGGAGTTTTAGACTCATCAATTTGGACCGACTATACAAAGGAAACGGAAATTCCTTTTGACAGTGCAACAAAATTCATGACAGTGATTGTATCTGGAAAAGCTGGCGAACGCATTGCCTATACAAAGGGAGCAGCTGATACAATTATTCCAAGATGTAAATACATATTGCTTAACAATGAGGTTGTGCCATTTAACTATTCTTTAAAAAAGCAGGTTGAAAAGCAGGTAATTGAGTTATCCGACAAGGCGTTGAGAGTGCTTGCAGTTGCAAAAAAAGAGGTACCAGGAACAAGTGGCAGTCCAGATACAGATATGATTTTTATTGGCTTGACAGGAATGCTAGACCCTCCAAGAGAGGAGGCAAAGGAAGCAATAAGGGTTTGTGCAAGGTCGCATATCCGTACTGTCATGATTACAGGAGACCATAAAAATACAGCTGTTGCAATAGCAAAGCAAGCAGGACTTCTTCGTGGCAAGGAGGCAATAACAGGTGCAGAGATTGATAATATGTCCGATGAGGAGTTGCTCAGCAAAATTGACAATTATTCTGTCTTCGCAAGAGTAAATCCATCGCATAAGTTAAGGCTTGTACGAATTTACAAGAAGAAAAATCATGTAGTTACAATGACGGGCGATGGAGTAAATGATGCACCTGCAATAAAAGAGGCTGATGTAGGTGTAGCTATGGGTATTACAGGCACTGATGTTACAAAAGAGGCCGCTGATGTTATTCTGCTTGATGATAATTTTGCAACGCTTGTAAGAGCGGTTGAACAGGGACGCAGTATTTATGCCAATATACGAAAGTTTGTTCGCTACCTGCTTTCATGTAATATAGGAGAGGTTATAACAATGTTTGTAGGCATACTCATGGGCTTGCCAATGGTTATGCTCCCAACACAGCTCTTGCTTGTAAACCTTGTTACAGACGGACTTCCAGCAATTGCTTTAGGAATGGAGCCTTTTGATAAGCGGGTTATGTCAAAGCCACCACGACGAACTGATGAGAGCTTTTTTGCTGATGGATTGCTTGGAAAAATTGTGTTTAGAGGAATTATGATAGGCCTTATAACACTTGGCTGTTTTACAACTATTTTGCGTATGGGTGGAGGAGTTGATGCTGCAAGAACCTGTGCATTGCTGACACTTGTTATGTCACAGCTTATTCATGTATTTGAGTGTAAGACAGACAATGGAAATATATTTACAGTGCCATATTTCAACAATATGAAGTTAATATTTGCAGTTTTGATTTCATGTTTAGTAATTTTTTCAGCAATCTACATTCCGCCATTACAAATTGTATTCTCAACAGTTGCCTTGACCTCCAGACAACTATGGGTATCGCTTGCATTTTCATTTGTTATACCGATATTGAATTGCATTTTTAATAGAGAAAAGAAGTCAGAACAAAGCTGATATATATGATTAAACAGGCTTCACCTTTAAGGTGAAGCCTGTATTTTATTTAAGTCCGAAGCTCACAGATAAAGCTGTGTTTACCTTAGTCATTGCATTTACATCTAATTCACCCATTCGTTCTTTTAGTCTTCTTTTATCGATAGTTCTGATTTGCTCTAAAAGAACGACGCTATCCTTTGAAAGACCGCAGGACACTGCGTCTAACTCGATATGAGTTGGCAGTTTAGCTTTTTCACGCTGGCTGGTAATAGCTGCTGCAATGACAGTAGGGCTGTGTTTATTACCTACATCGTTTTGCACAATAAGTACCGGTCTAATTCCGCCCTGTTCTGAGCCTACCACAGGACTTAAATCTGCATAGTAAATTTCTCCCCTTTTAACTGACATCTTTATGATATTTTTCTTTTCATCAATCACAGATGAAAAAGCTCTCCTTTCTTTAATATTTTTCTTTTGTTTTTTTGTATGTTTTAAGATTAAGGAATCATAAAGTTTTCTGCTTAAAAATATATAAAAAAGGTATTAATTTAAGCAGAAAGCCGTCCTTGTTTATATCATTGACAATAACACAATTTTTTAAACATGGATATAAAAATCGGGAGCAAATTTTTCGGCTTAATATATTTTATGCAAAATTTTATTTTTTGCGACAGTATTTTTATGGAAAAAAGAGATGACAAGCAGGTGTATAGAAAGATTTATTTTTCAACATTTCTTTCAACAAATTGTTGAAAGAAATGTTGAAAGGCTTTTGAAACCTGTATAAAATTTTATTTTTTTATAGTGAAAGTTATGTATTTTCGTAATGAAGATAAAGTTAAAAATGTTGAAACTCTTTATTGCTCTGATACGATAGAGCAAAAAACGAATAAAAAGACCAAAGTAGTGCAAAATCATATAATAGAGAATAACGCAAAGAAACTTAATAAAAATCCCACGAAAAGCAATAAAGCCAAACAAAAGCAAAAATCGCCTTTCGGCGATTTTTATCCCTTTACCTTCTCAATTAATGCTTTCTCTCCCTCATTAGCTGCCGACCCGACAATCATGTACGCATATCCTCCAACATCTCCTATAATAGATTTTTCTGCTATATTCTTGTGGTCCGGATAAAATGCATCAGTCTTGATAAGCTTTTCCTTCCTTGCCTTTAAATCAGTTTTTGCCTCTTCTAATTTGCTATCAGCAGGATTGATTATTATTATCTCTGCAAGAGCTGCACTCATAGGACATTGAAATATACTTATTTCTACATAATCTTTATCTTTTAAATCTAATTTAAAAAATTCCTTTGCCATTTCATTATCTTCAACCTTAACCATATTTGGCCATTCTCCTGTGCTTTTAACAGCCTCAACAAGCTCATCTGTCGAAAACTTCTTCTCTGCTATAACACTATTACCAGATTTTTTATCAGTGAATTTATCACATCCTGTGAAAATAGAGAATGAAAAAAGAATAAAAAAAACAATTAACAAAAATCTTTTCATAATTTTTATCTCCTAATTATAAATCTTTAAAAAATTATAGCATAAATTTTAAAATAAAACAATACAAATAGCTTTTTAACCACAAAAATTGTAACACATAAAACATATTAAGCTGGAGAAAATAAGACATATTGCAGTTTATATTTTTTTTTAAGTTGTGTGCAGATTTAAATTTAAAGCATTAAACTGCAATTTAATCTAAAAATTAAGGGGTGTAAACCATGAAGAAGGCTGTTATTTTAGGTCTTTGTCTTGCGGGAATTTGTTGTTCTTTTACGGGCTGTGGCAATGATGATGATACAACAAATAACGCAAGAAATGATAATGGAGTAGTCGACAGGGCGTTGAACAATGCTGAAACAGTTGTCAGCGATGCTGTAAGAGGTGCTGAAACACTTGCTGATGATATAGTCAGAGGAGTAGAAACTGCTATCAGATAGTTTAACAGATAAAATAAAGTGGATGGTTTTACTGTCCACTTTATATTTTTATTTAGTCTAATTTATATAAAAGAACCAATTTGTAAAATTAAGGAATCATATTTTTTAATGGTAGTTTTCGTCTTGACAAAAACACATTTTTATGTTAATATTCAAGTAAATCTGGGTGTGGCGCAGGTGGTAGCGCGCTACCTTGGGGTGGTAGAGGCCGCTGGTTCAAGTCCAGTCACTCAGACCAGAAAAACAACTCTCTTGATAGCGTAAATACGTTGTTAAGAGAGTTTATTGTTTATTAATAAATGCACTTACAAAAGCAATTAAAAGAGATAAAAATTGATTTTATGGAGGTCAAAATAATAATATGATTAAATTTATGTCGTAAAAGTAAATTGTAAAATAGAACCCCCAACGGAAATTAATCCGCTGGGGTTATTGTTTATAGCGTGATGACCATCGTATTTGTTGAATGCGTCCAGTCATAAATTTCCGTGTTATATTCACGCTCCATATTATTGTGTTGATTAACTCAACTAATGACTTAATTAATTGTAGAATTGCATTGATAATCAGTAGCTTTGTTACGGTCTCTGATTTATCAGTGCTTTTCTTTTTGCCTTTCGGCTTTTGCTTAGCCATTTGCTTACTCCCTTTCTATGTTTTTATTATAGCGCGTATATACGTATTTGTAAATTGACATTTTACATGAATATATGTATAAATAATTGCGCAACATATACGTATTGACGTATAGAAGTTTATGTGCTATAATGATAAAAAGGAGATGGTAAAATGAAAGTTAAATTCACTACAACTATTGACGAAGAATTGTTAAAGGCTGTAAAAATAAGGGCGATAGAAGAAAATACAAGCGTTGCAAGAATAATAGAAACTCTATTTATAAAGTATTTAAACGAAAAAAAAGACTGCCAGGAATAAGCCTGACAGTCTTAATTTTTTTACTTCAATTTCGCCCTTGTCAGCGGCCCAACAATACCAATCATCTATCGCCGCTTTATCCGTATTGGTGTAGTCATTTGTAGAGAAATCTTTCCCTGCGACTTTGTCAACCTTATTTATGTTAAGTAACCTACCTTGATTAGCTGATAAGGCAGATGTTGTTGATGTTGAGGTTAGGTTGTTGACTACTACTGCACTAGCCCCATCTTCGCCTTTGTTGCCCTTATCGCCTTTGGGGCCTTGCTCTCCAGGCGGACCTTGCTTTCCCTCTTCGCCTTTTAAGCTTTCAAGCCATTCTTGTTCAGTGCCGACAAAACCATTCTCAACAGCGATTTCATAGGCTGACTTTCCATCAGCTCCGCCACTGCTTCCATTGATGGTCCCGTCTACCTCTAGATTACCTTGCCAATCTAGCGTTAATATGTTTTTACGTTCAGTAGATGTTCCCCCTCCTACTATTAATGCATATTTGTTCGTTGTGTCCTCAACGTTGTATTTATCCAGTGCTAACTGGTTATCGCCTTTTGCGATGGTTTCATTTCCCATTGCCGTAGAACTAACACCGCTTGCAACGTTTTTATACCCGCCTACACAACTAGCCCATGTTGCGGTTGTATTGTTTTCATACCCGCCTAAGTAAGATAGATGAATTATCCCCACTAGCTGTGTTTTCTGTTCCGCCTAAGACAGACGAATTAGAACCTGTAACTTTGTTTTGTTCTCCCATTGCAATGGCTTGATATCCAGTAGCTTCGCTCATATACCCCATTGCGACAGCCCTATTTGTAGTAGCGTTGTTTTATCGCTTAAAGGATAGTCCACATCAAACTTTGTCATATTATCATAGCCTACTAATTTTATAGTAGTCGCTGTGGGTCTTGTAGCTTCTACAACTGTAAAAATGCCTAAAGGCACACCCTCATATTCTGTTGGGGATATTTTGAGATAATATGTCAACTCTATCTTTGCACCCTTGAAGGCTCTGTAGTTGGTGATATCGTCATAAATGGTTATGCCTTGTTTACCTCTATGTGTGTGCCCGATGCTGAAACCTTCATCAGGGACACATTGGTTGGTATAATACAAACTTCCCTGTTTGATACTGCTGTTAGTAACAGGGATAACCGTATTATCTGCTAGCGTTATTGTTCCTGCAATATTGTCTCTCTGTCTTTTGCGACTATTGCAGTTATATATGCGTTTGAAACGTTATACAAAATGCCCCTCCTAACATTCGATGAAGTTAAAACTTAATTGCCATACACTTTTTTCAGCTGTGCTTTCTAGTTTAAGTAAATTACTAGTTCGTGGATTACCAGCATAAAAGGTGCGTGTTTTAAATGCGTTTGTGAGTGGGTCAAAAAAAGTCATATCAAAAGTAGCAGGGGCGACAGCGGCTGTTATAACCACCCACCTGTGGGTTAGGTAGGGGAGTATTGCCGACCGTTAAAAGTGTTATAGCCATATATCCCTACCTCCTGTTACCATCAATTGGTTGCCCATTATTCGCAACAGCTGTATTGTTGCCAATTCGCCCTACAAGTTCAGGACCCGCTTCACGGGCAACGAACATTTCGCCTTGCGAGGGGAAACCGCCAGCGGCGTAACCCCTAACCCGTAGCGGATTTGCGTTAGGGTTTTCTCTTACGTTTGCGACTAAATCGTCAATGGTAAGTCCTGATGCCGCCATTGACGCGGCGGCAAAAGATGGCTCTTTGTTCATTGTTAAAATAGGATGGGACGCATCATAAATCGCCCCCCCAACACCTTCCCAAAAATCAGTCCAACCATCACCAAATAATTTTCTTACCCTGTTATTTAATCTTTCAAGAGAATCATAGGAGTCCCCTGAATTGTTATTAAAAGCTTCGTATATTGCTCCTCCGACATCGTTCCAGAAATCCGTCCAACCGTCTCCGAACACCGCTCTGACACCCTCGTCCATGCCTTCAATGACGCCTGTAACCCAGTTATCTTTACCATCAAAAGCATCATAAACATCACCGCCAACACCCTCCCAAAAGGTTACCCATTTGTCGCCGAATATACCTCTGACGCCCTCGTTAAGTGCCGCTATAACTCCGATAGCTTTATTGTCTTGCCCATAAAAAGCATCATGCATATTGCCACCGATACCTTGCCAGTAGGGCCCCCAGTTGCTAAATTTCTTTTTGATGCTTGAAACAATATTATTAAAAGTCGCTGGAGCACTTATGGATAGCCCGTCAATTTGACCTTGCAAGCCTGTGATGCCGTCTGATAAGGCCCCGATGTTTTCAAAGTCGGAGGTGTTAATCAAGTCACCGATTAACGAGCCCTCGCTATTTGTGGATAAAATATTTAACTCATCAAAACCGGCTAGTTTTTTTGCTGCTTTAGTAAGCTTTTTGGTATTATCGGTCAAGTCAGCCATATTGTCACTTAGTAAGCCGATGTTTTCGCCTGCTGCACTTGCAATATCGCTGGTGTTGCCTAATGTGTCATTAGCTTTTTTTGAAATTTGTTGTTACCAAATAATGCCCATAGAACGCCTATTGCTCCAATAATGACGGCAATCCACCCAAAAGCAAATTTAAGAGCGACGCCAAAAGACCAAGTTTGAGGAATGAGTATCGCCTGTATTGCTGCAAGCGCCTTGTTGATAAACGCCCCTGCGGTTGATTGTAAATCTTTAAATGCTCCTGAAAGGGTTGATAGGCTGTATGCACTGCCTTGTTGAACTTCATCGCCGAAATTTTTATGCGACTGTTCAAGTATAGCAAGCGTTCGTATTTGTTGTTGCTCGTAGAATGTGAGTTTATCCCATGAACGTCCGTTAGCTATTTTGGCGAATGCATCAGTGGTTTCAAGCATTGCCACATTTACATGGATACCTAAATCCTCAATCGCCTCTGTGTTTCCAAGCAGACCCGAACGAATACGTTCCATTACATCTTCCATCGTTCGCCCTGTTTTACTTGCAACAACTGCTGATGACTTAAGCATAGCAATAGTAACTTTTGCATTTTCATCTGTGTCTTTGGTAATGTTTCTGAAAAGGTTACCATAAACAGCAGAGTATTGATAGGCTGAGCTTTCAGCCATACCAAAGCTTTTGGCAGTTGTTTCAGCAAAGTAAGTAATGTACTTTGACGATTGCAGAAACAGGCTATTCACACGGCTCACAGAGCTTTCAAGGCTAACATATGCTTTAAAGCTCTGTGCTATTGCCGCTACTCCTGCGGTTATGCCTGCTAAAGCAAGCCCAGCTTTTGCAAGGGAGGCTAAGCCTGAACCCATGCTTTTTATGCCGCTTTGTACTGTTTTTATGCCCTTATTAAAACCTGTGGTATTTGCACCAATATTCACCTGTAAATCTTTAAGAGCCATCTGCAAGCCTCTTCTCTGCCTCAGCTAATTTTTTGTTGAATTCATCTTTGCTTACCTTTGGAGCAACTGCTTTTTGGTTGTCTTTGAGATAATGTGATAATTTACGAAGCTTACCTGCAAATGCTGCACCGGTGAAGTTAGCGGTTTGCCAGCATAAAGCAATTTGCTCCTTGCCTTTTTCCTCTTGCATTTTGTTATACTCAGCCACGCAAGCATTAAACTCCCAAAGTTCCATATCCCACAATTCAGCGGGCTTAATACCTATTCGGTAGGCTGTTCTAACGAGTAAATCTCGGTTGAAACTGCTTCTTTCTTCGGGAGCCCTAACATCTCCCTGAATGCGTTTTTTTGGTCTTCACTCGCTGGGAATTTCTCTAACTTCTTTTCGATTTGCTCCTCTGTACCACTGTACAGTAGATTAACGATTAACTCTGTACCAGCAAGCTGTAAGTCGGTGTAATCCCAATTATCAAGAATATTCGCCTCAAATTCTTTGTAATCTTTAGGGTCACCGTGCTTTCCTGCGGCAATTGCTAAAATATTAATCATTTCTGGAATTTCTGCGTTATCAATGTTTGCAAATATTTGTGTCAAAGGTTGCTTAAATTTTTGCTCTATTTTAATTGACACACCCAATTTAGTCTGTAAATCGTACGTGTTATTTCCTACTGTAATAAACATAATTAATCTCCTTAAATTTTATTTTTGGCATAACAAAAGCACCTGCATCATTTGCAAGTGCTTGACAAATATTAAATATGTGCTATAATGAAAATACAAAAGGTGCTTCTGCGATAAGCGGTTCACCCCAAAAATTAATTGTTAAAGAAACAACCGTATCGGGGAAAGATGGCGGTTGTTTCTTTTTTATGTTAAGAAACTATTTCTTGTCTTTATAGATACTATAAAACAAGGAGATAGCAGTAACGATTAATAACAAAAGCTGAAGCAGCTCACTGTATGTAACCATAGCTATCACCTCCCTAGTGGGAGAAACCGCCTATCCGTTATGCAAAAGCACCATGTCATATTATAGCACATGGTGCTTTATTTTGTCAATGTTAACCTCCTACTGGGGTTGGCACTGTGAGTGTAACAGCCTTGCTACCTGCAAGGCTGATAGAAACATCTGCTTTGCCGTCTGCCGCGTGTTCGATTGACAAGCTTTCAACGTAGCAGTCGCCGACTAAGAACGTGTCATCGTCGAGGTAGAAACTGCCCTTGAGCTATGCTCCGCTTTCAAATGCGTCTACTAGTTCTTTTTGCCCGCTATCATCATCAAAGTCTGCTGATTCATCAGCGCTAGCCGACCAATCTTTGATTGCGCTTCTATATCTGCTGGAGATGTATTCATCTGCAAATTCTCTGCTGATATAGGAGTTTGTTCCGACTTTGAGCATTCCTGCACCTCCTCCCAAATAGGTGATTGAATAAAAGTCTGAGCCGCCAATGCACATGACGGCTTAACGATTATTCCTGTGTACTTATTTTTATACCTCATGATTAGCCCTCAGGAGTTTCAATCTTAAAGATTAAATCAGGGGCAAGGGCTTTAACGCCATAATCGTAAAACATACTTACTGCATAATCATTTGACATCGGAATTTTCTCTGGTTCACCGTATTGATATGTAACAACAGGCTGTGCAACTGCACCAGTCGCCATTACAATTGCGTCTACTCCGTCAGGTAGATTAAGCCCATTATACACTCTGACACCGTGATACATTCCAAATTCCTCTGCTACTGTGTCAACGTTTGGATTTGGTAAACTGTCCAACTTAGTACGAATTGCACTGTAAAATGCAGGGGATACAACAGCCACAATCATATTACGGGGTACGCCACGAACATAATCGTTTTTTACTGTCTCAAGCGTGAGAATTGTTTCCTCTAGTTTTTCAAGTGCTGT
>JAAYPV010000032.1 GCA_012519635.1 Clostridiales bacterium | reverse complement strand
TTATCGCCTTGTTTTTCCATTGAGAGTATAGCTCAGTCATCCTTGATTCATGATATGCATCACCCTCAAGCTTTTTTAACTCCTCAACAACCTTCTGGTCAGTAATTTCATACGGCTCATTGAGATTAAAGCTTGGCCAATTCGCCATCGCTAATATCGCACCTGTTTTGGCATTCATAATAATTCCACAGGCTCTTTCCTCAACCTGATGTGTTATTACCATCTCATTCAGGTTCTTCTCCAAATAATACTGTAATGTGCTGTCTATCGTTAAATAAACAGAATTTCCCGGCTGTGCATCAAAGGTTTTTGAATACTTATATGGCATTTCATCACCATTAGCATCCATTGCAGATATTACCTTACCATCTACACCTGCTAAGTATTCATCGTAATATGCCTCAACACCATACTGTCCTACTCCATCAGCATTAGTAAATCCTATTACTGTAGCAGCAAGTTCATTTTTAGGATAATATCTCTTAGTATCCTCCTCTATCTTAATTGAATTTATTCCATTATCAATCATATACTGAGTAATTTCATCAGCAATTTTCTTTTCAACTTGTGTTTTCAACACTCTATACTGAGTATTGGCTTCTATTGCATCATAAATCTTACTTTCATCTATCTCTAGCTTTTTGGCAAGAAAATCTACAATCTCAGCCTTCACCTGCTCCGCACTACGCATTTCATACTCAATACCCTCTTTGAGGGCCTTTGCCTTTTTACTTTCTTCCCTACCCTGTACCCTTTCCATTTCATCTCTGAACAATGATGGGTCAATAAAAACCTTGAATACAGTTGCGCTTTGAGCAAGCACCTTATTATTAGAATCATAAATTGTACCTCTATTGGCGGAAATTGTAATAGAACCAAAGTGATATCTGTTTGCTAGGTTCTGATACTTAACATTATTTGTTATAGCAGTATCGAAAAGCTGCATGATTATTGCAAAAGCCAATGCAAACAACCCTAGCAACACAACACGATTTGTTCTTCGTTTCATCTTTGCTGTTGGCGAATCAGACATCCACTAGAACCTCCTATCACAAATAATATCTGTTACCTATTTATAACTATATTTATTTATCCAAACATATATTCCATAAAATCTTTAAAAGTATTCTTAATTTTAATAAATATATTTTCTTCCTCTTCTGGTATTTCAACTATATCATTCGTCTGAATTTGTATATATTCAATTTGAGATTTATCAAGCTTTTCTAACCCCAAAACATTCTCTGCATAATCCTCAACATTTTTCAAAGACATTTCTGCTTCAATTTCAACTTGCATTCTATTTTTTTCACTCTGCAACTCCTCAAGTCTTTTATTTGCCTGTGCTACTTCTTTATATATCATGCTTGTTTCTACCTTACCGTATATCACACAGCATAATAAAAGTAATGAAAAAACAGCTCCAATAAAAACTTTAGGTGCAGACCCTTTTTTAGGTGTAATCTTCTTCATAGCAATATTGGGCTTGTTATCTGGCACTTCAACTGGTCTTCTACGAGGTGTATTCATTGTCTGGTCATGACGGTATTTACGGTCACTAACTGTAGCATATTCGTTTGCCATAACAGCACCTAAATCCTTTCTATTATTCTTAATTTAGCACTTCTACTCCTATTATTGAGCTCCAATTCTTTTGTCGAAGGTTCTATTGGCTTTTTATTAACTAGTTTACCCTGCGGCAATTTACCACATATACATTGCGGAAAGTCTGATGGACAAACACAGCCTTTAGTCCAGCTTATAAAACGCTGCTTAACAAGCCTGTCCTCAAGCGAATGAAATGTGATAACAGCAAGCCTACCCGCTATATTAAGACAACTGAATGCATTGTCAAGGCCGTCCGACAAATGCTCCAGTTCGCCATTTACAGCAATTCTTATAGCCTGAAATGTTTTTTTACAGGGGTTTTTTTCACGCCTTACTGCTGCTGGAACACTTTTCTTTACAATCTCTGCAAGCTCAAGTGTTGTGTTTATAGCCTTCTTTTCTCTTTCCTTAACAATATTTGCAGCTATACGCCTTGCAAACTTTTCCTCTCCATATTCAAATAATATTTTAGCTATCTGCTGCTCAGAAAAACTATTTACTATATCTCTTGCACTTATGCCCTCCTGACTCATTCTCATATCAAGAGGCGCATCATTATGATAAGAAAAGCCACGCTCAGGTGTATCAAGTTGATAGGACGAAACACCTAAATCCATCAGCACACCATCTACCTTTTCAATGTTTAGCATCTGTAACACATCTTTTATTTCAGAGTAGTTGCTCTTTACAACAGTAGCATTATATTCTATAAGCCTTTCTGTCGCAGTTTCAACAGCTTTAGGGTCCCTATCGAGTGAAATCAGTCTACCCTTATCCGATAAGCGTTTTGCAATCTCAACAGAATGACCAGCACCTCCTGCTGTTCCATCAACATAAATTCCCTCTGGTTTTATATTCAATCCATCTATACTTTCTTCAAGCAATACAGGAATGTGAGAAAACTTCATATTATCTCTCCCTAAAATCCTAATTCATCCATAATTGACTCCAACGATTCCTGTGCAAATTCCTCATTCTGTCTATCCCAATTTTCTCTATCCCATATTTCTGCTCTGTCAAATGCTCCAATTACTACGACATCCTTGTCCAACTTAGCAAATTCTCTTAATGGCTGTGGAATCAATATTCTTCCCTGCTTGTCCGCAACAACCTCAGTTGCACCTGAGCAAAGAAATCTGCTTACATTCCTACCCTTCGATATCGGCAATTCTGATACCTTTTTCATTAAAGCTTCCCATGATTGTTTAGAATAAACTGTCAGACAATTATCCAATCCCTTAGTGATAAAAAAGCTATCTCCCAAAACCTCTCTCAGCTT
>JAAYPV010000031.1 GCA_012519635.1 Clostridiales bacterium | reverse complement strand
TTGTGACATTCCAAAACCTGAACTGTTTATAGAACCTTGTGTGCCACTCATAGAACTTTGTGGCACTGATGGTATGCTCTGTTCAGAAACACTCATTGAACCTCTTGGCATTCCCTGCCCCATAGGCTTATTTACACCCTGTGGCTGTCTTATTGATGAGCCTTGTGATTGTGGGATTTGTGTCATGCCCTGTCCTTGAGGAATTCCCTGTGGAATACCTTGTCCACCCATACCTTGACTTTGTTGTTGTCCCCCTTGCATTAAGCTGGTTCTTACTTGTTGAATATCCTCTGGAGATGCCTGCTGGGCTGGCTGATAGAAACCCTTTTGCTCTGCAATTTTATACAACTCATATTGAGACGCCTCGCAACTATCCCTTATCCCTTGAATAGTTGACCTTAAACTTTGATTTGCACATTCTGAAATCGTAGTTGCATAAACCGAAAGGCTTCCTTTAACTGATTCTAAGGCATCATTGACCATTACTCTTTCCTGCATTTGCATATTAACCCCTCCTCTTTAATTTAAAAATGACATCAGCTTTTGCTTTGTCTGTTGCGCTTCCCTTGCTGCCTTTTCAAAATATGACCTAATTTGTGGATCTGTTGATTGCTGTGCATAAGTTTCAAACTTTTGAGCCGAGTTCTCATGTGAACTTATTAAATGTCTTAAGCTTTGTAGCTCTACTTGGCTTAACTGTGACATAATAGTAATCTCCTTTCAAACTTTATACTTTTATTATTAATCTTTTCCTTATAAATATTCTAAAAATATCGCATTTTTTATTTGCCTGATTATTGATAATATAGTATAATTATATAAAATGTTTAATTTGAAAAGAGGTAAAATAAAAATGAACCTTAACAATACACCAAATGCAGACAGAATCCATATAGGTATTTTCGGCTGTACAAATGCTGGAAAATCAAGTATTATAAATGCCATAACAGGTCAAAAGCTTGCTGTGGTATCTGAAATAAAAGGAACAACCACTGACCCCGTATCAAAGGCAATGGAGCTTTTGCCTTTGGGTCCAGTGGTTATTATTGACACGCCCGGGCTTGACGACAACAGCGAGCTTGGAAACCAAAGGGTTCATAAGGCATTACAGGTACTTAACAAAACCGATATCGCACTTCTAGTTGTAGATGCTTTAAAAGGTATATCCGATACTGAAAAAAATCTTATACAGAAGTTTGAGGAAAGGAAAATTCCATATGTCGTTGCGATTAACAAGGCTGATTTGCTTGAAAAGCGTTCTGCATTACAGGGAAATCAAATCTATGTAAGTGCTGTAACAGGTGATGGAATAACGGAATTAAAGGAACTTTTGGCAAAGCAAAAGCCCGACAATGAAAAAAAATTCCGCATTGTCGGGGATTTAATCAAGCCTTTGGATTTAGTTGTCCTTGTTGTCCCTATTGATGAATCTGCACCTAAAGGCAGACTTATCCTCCCTCAACAGCAAACCATAAGGGATATCCTAGAATCAGGTGCAATTTCCATTGTTACAAGGGAAACAGAACTCCGTCACACACTTGCAATCCTGAGCCAAAAGCCAAAGCTTGTTATAACGGATAGTCAGGCTTTTGCACAGGTTTCTGCTGATACTCCGAGTGACATACTACTTACATCCTTTTCAATATTGTTTGCACGCTATAAAGGTGAGCTTGCGGAACTTGTCAAAGGCGTAAAAGCAGTTAAATCTTTGCAAAATGGCGACAAGGTTTTAATTTCTGAAGGGTGTACTCATCACAGGCAATGTGAAGATATTGGCACAGTAAAAATTCCAAAACTTTTATCAAAGCATACTGGAGTTAAAATCGACTTTGAAACAACAAGCGGAACTGAATTCCCTGCTGATTTATCAAAGTACAAGCTAATAATTCATTGCGGTGGCTGTATGCTTAACGAAAAAGAAATGAAATATCGCATAAAATCTGCCATCCAACAAAACATCCCTATCGTAAATTATGGCATACTGCTCGCCTATCTGAACGGAATTTTGAAAAGAAGCCTGCAGGTATTCCCTAATATCTTATCGGAGCTTGAAAATTAACAGCTACTTTGAAAAGAACCTCTGCCAAACCTCATATGTTTCATTAGGTCCAATTTCCTTATAGCCTGTAACCTCCTTTGGCAGTGATAAGTTTGGTGCATCAATCATAGCAGTCATTGGCTCAGGACAGAAATATCCGTTAAAGCCCTTATCATTCCATATAATCCAGAACTTATACTCATCTGAAACCTCATAGCATATTCTCTTTCCACTTGCCTTATCAAGAACAACCATGCCATAAAAATCCTCACCATCAAGGTTCATTTTCTCAGCTTCATACATATCATTAGAAATGTCCTGTAATACAGGGCATTTTTCGCCATTTTTATACTCTAAATCCCATGCATTAAGTGAAAGTAAGTCTTCAGTCGGCAAGCATCTCTCGTCAAGCTCGCACTTCTTGCCAATCGGAACAGTGATTCTTACATCACCCTCTTTAGCTCCCTCAACAAAAGGAGTCTTAATTGTAGTATGTGTTGCAACTGAAATCGGCATCATCTTTTCAGACATATTGGTTAATTTAAATCTGTAATCAAGCCCATTTTCGGATAAGGTAAATGTATATTCAGCAAGAAATTTAATAGGCAGATATTCAAAAAACGCATCTCTTTCATCATACAGATACTCTGTTTTTACTACTGCACAGTTTTCATCTGCATAATGCTCAACAAGAGTATGCTTTCTTTTATGAACAAAACCATGAATATGGTTGTTGTAAGGCGCTTTTTCATTAACAGGTAGCTGATAAACAGCATCTGATGTTTTAAGAACCCCATCAGCAAAACGATTGGGCAAATACAAGGTAGGCAAACCCCAAACCTCTGCTGATTTCTTCAACTCCTCTGCAGTTGTACTGTCCTTAAATCTGAAAAATTCTATTCTATCCTTAGTGTTCCTTAATCTTATAACATTACTTCCGATTTCATAGGCAATCAATGCTGTATAGCCACCTGCCGAAATCTGGACACATGGTGTTCCGTTAAAATTGACTATTTTTGTGAAATTCATTTTTTTAAACCTCCTTTTAAAACCTTGCGGCTTATGAGAACTGCTCGCCCTC